>DNJM01000205.1:3065-3257 GCA_003489085.1 Lachnospiraceae bacterium | reverse complement strand
ACCCATGGAACACGGAACATAATCTGTCTCTCCGGTTCAACCAGCCTTTCCAGTAAAGCGTCCCTACGGAACTTTTCTTCATTTGCTTCAACAACAACTCTTAAGGATTCCATTACTTCTTTCACAGCCTGATGGAATTCCGGCTGTGCCGGATTCTTTTTTACTACGGCTTCAATCACTTCATCTACATAT
>DNJM01000205.1:448-2776 GCA_003489085.1 Lachnospiraceae bacterium | reverse complement strand
TACATATGACATAATTTTTCCTCCTGCAATCGAACATTTTTCTATGCAAGATGCCCTCTCACATCCAGCATCATTTTAATCACTTTATCAATGTAAAGCATTTCTTTTCATATGTCAATATTTTTTTGCAAATTTCCCCTGCTTTTTTGAATTATAGAGTTTGCTCTGTTTCAGCTTTGTTCATTTTTTACGATTTTTTTGAATTTTTCAGATGTTTTTTGCAAGTTTTTTATTTCGAACCTTCATTTTGTAATTTGTATTCCATTTCACCCAGACATGCCCGGCAATTGAAAAAGAGGATACACGATTCCCAGCCGAATCATATACCCTCTTATATATTTATGAAACTTTATTTAAAATATGCCACACCGGATTCAAAGACCTTCATATCCTGTTCTCCATAGATGTTAACCGCAACAGAATCTCCACGGCGTTCAGAATGTGCCATTTTACCGAGTACACGTCCGTCCGGACTGGTAATTCCTTCGATTGCCATATAGGAACCGTTGACATTCCATTCTTCATTCATGCTGACATTGCCATCCAGGTCACAATACTGTGTAGCCACCTGTCCATTTGCAAAAAGCTTATCCAGCCATTCCTTGTTGGCTACAAAGCGTCCTTCACCATGGGAAGCCGGATTCGTATAAACACCGCCAAGTACAGCCTGTGCAAGCCATGGGGACTTATTGCTGACCACTTTGGTATATACCATCTTAGAAATATGGCGTCCGATCGTATTATAGGTCAATGTCGGAGAGTCTTCCTTCTGTCCCACTATGTCTCCGTATGGCACCAGACCAAGTTTTACCAGTGTCTGGAAGCCATTACAGATACCCAGAACCAGTCCATCCCGTTCATTTAGCAGTTTCTGCACTGCTTCCTTGAGCTTCGCATTCTGGAATGCGGTTGCAAAGAACTTAGCAGAACCATCCGGTTCATCTCCGGCCGAGAAACCACCCGGGAACATGATAATCTGTGCCTGTGCAATTGATTTTTCAAATTCTTCGACAGAATCGCGGATGTCTGCTGCATCCATATTGCGGAATACCTTTGTGACCACTTTAGCGCCGGCACGCTCAAATGCTTTCGCACTGTCATATTCACAGTTCGTGCCTGGGAAAACCGGAATAAATACCGTTGGCTGTGCGATCTTATGGCTGCAGATATGAATTTCCTTTGTATCATATAAATCCGTATTGACAGCCTCTCTGGAGTCCTCTGCCGAAGCGGTTGCAAATACCTGCTCCAGCGGCGCTTTCCAGGTAGATACGGCTTCATCCAGCGCAATTTCCACATTTCCATAAGTGAAAGCGCCCTGATCCGTCACCTCACCGATCAAAGTATAGGTAATAGACAACTCATCTACTTTATCCGCCGGTACTTCTGCAATCAGATCTCCGAATCCAGCGGCAAAGAAATCTCTCGGATCCAGATCATGCTCAATCTTTACACCCATACCATTACCGAATGCCATTTTGGCAACAGCTGCTGCCATACCATGACGATCCAGTGCATATGCAGATACGATTCTGCCTGCATGGATATCTTCTGTAAACTTCGCATACTGCTCCATAACCATATCGTAAACCGGAAGGTCATACGTGTCGTGATCAATATGCAGCCATACCAGCTTATTGCCGGCCTTTTTCAGCTCCGGCGTAATAATGTCTTTTTCTTTTGCCACATCTACAGCAAAGGACACCAATGTTGGCGGAACATCTATATCCTGGAAGGTTCCGGACATACTGTCTTTTCCGCCAATGGACGGAAGCCCATATGCCATCTGTGCTTTGTATGCACCTAACAGTGCTGCAAATGGCTGACTCCATCTCTTCGGATCCTCGGTCATACGACGGAAGTATTCCTGGAAGGTGAAACGGATTTTGCTGTAATCTCCACCGTTTGCCACAATTTTTGCCATAGATTCCGTTACTGCATAGACAGCTCCATGATACGGGCTCCAGCTGGATACATATGGATCAAAGCCAAAGCTCATCATCGTTACGGTATCACATTTGCCCTTTAATACAGGCAGTTTCGCTACCATCGCCTGAGTTTCTGTCATCTGATACTTTCCACCATGCGGCATGAATACGGAACCTGCTCCAATAGAACCGTCGAACATCTCCACCAGTCCCTTCTGTGAGCATACATTCAGATCACTCAGTACCTCCAGCCATTTTGTCTTTATATCTTCTACTTCCGGTTTGACCAGCACATTATCCGCCCGATCTGGAATCTCTACTTCTACTTTCGTTTCCTGATGTGCACCATTGGTATCCAGGAAGGCGCGGGAAATATTTACGATCTCTTTTCCTCTCCAGA
>DNJM01000205.1:0-154 GCA_003489085.1 Lachnospiraceae bacterium | reverse complement strand
TTACGATCTCTTTTCCTCTCCAGAACAGTACCAGTCTTGGCTCCTCCGTTACTACCGCTACTTCTACTGCCTCCAGGTTCTCCTCTTTTGCATAGGCAAGGAAGGTCTGTACATCCTTCGGATCTACTACAACTGCCATACGCTCCTGGGATTC
>DNJM01000052.1:4646-4885 GCA_003489085.1 Lachnospiraceae bacterium | reverse complement strand
CCGATATTCTGCATTACCTGCTCAGCCTGTTCTTTGATCGTAGATCCCTTGATTTCTCCGGTTGCCGGATCAATCGGAATCTGACCGGAAGCAAACATAATATTTCCATATACGATTGCCTGAGAATAGGGTCCGATTGCTGCAGGTGCTTTTTCTGTACTAATTACTTTTAACATAGTTTATTATCCTCCTTTAATCAATCAGTAGATAATGATACATTACATACTTTTATTATTATA
>DNJM01000052.1:0-4393 GCA_003489085.1 Lachnospiraceae bacterium | reverse complement strand
TACATACTTTTATTATTATAGCATGATTTAACTGAAACAACAATTGAGTTTTGCTTTGAATATTGCTATAATGCATACGGAACAAAATACGTAGAAGGGATGCTGTGCTGTGAGAGTATGGATCAGAGGTGCCGGAGATCTGGCAACCGGAATTGCTGTGCGCCTGTATCGGTGCGGAATGCAGATAATTATGACAGAAATAGAGATACCGACAACAGTGCGTCGGATGGCTGCATTTTCCAGAGCTGTATATGCACCGGAAGGGGAAGTGTGGGTAGAAGGAATTCGGGGAAAGCTGGTACGGACGCAGAAAGAACTGGAAGAGTGCCTGCGGGAGAAATCTATAGCTGTGGCAGTGGATCCGAAAGGAAAGTACAGGGACTGGTATCAGACAGAGGTACTGGTGGATGCCATACTGGCAAAACGCAATCTTGGAACCAGGATGACAGATGCCCCATTGGTGATTGGAGTTGGGCCCGGTTTTACAGCGGGGGAAGACTGCCATGCAGTGATTGAAACCAAGCGAGGGCATACGCTGGGACGGGTCATCGAACAGGGAAGCGCGCTGCCGAATACGGGAATTCCCGGAAAAATCGGAGGATATTCGATAGAACGCCTGATACAGGCAGAAACGGACGGTATCTTTTATCCGCGTAAACAAATCGGAGACTATGTGATAAAAGGCGAAATCGTAGCCTGCTGTGGAAATACCCCGATTCGGGCGAAGCTATCCGGAATCATCCGGGGGATGCTTCAGGAGGATGGACTTTATGTGAAGCAGGGGATGAAATGCGGAGATATTGATCCCAGATGTGACAGGGAGGCATGCTTCCAGGTTTCGGATAAAGCGCTTGCCATAGGAGGCGGTGTGCTGGAAGCAATTCTGAATAAAAGGCCGGTGTTTTCCTATCCAGAAGACAAGGAGTATGAGGGTGTGCCGTATTTTCCTTTGTTTATTCGCCTGAAAGGGAGAAGAATACTCGTATTCGGCGCCGGGAAAATTGCACTTAGAAGGATACGGACCTTATTGTTTTTTCAGGCGCAGATTCAGGTTATTGCTCCGGAGATTCCGGAAGAGGCAGGGGCGGAGATGGAGAAGATGATTCAGGATGGAAGAATTCAATACCGGAAAGCCGGATTCCAGGAGAAAGATCTGGCAGAAGGAGCAGCTATGGTGCTGGCTGCGACCAATGACCGTGTATTGAATGAAAGGATTGCCCTGTTATGTAAAGAAAAGGGAATCCTGGTAAATACGGCATCCGACCATGAACTGTGTGATTTTTATTTCCCGGCGATTGCACAAAGCGATAAGATAATAGCAGGAATTATCGGAACCGGGACGAACCACAAAGAAGTAGCTGCTGCAGCAGCTGGAATCAGAACATATTTGGAGAGTTGGAATGGAAAAGAAGATACGAATCGGCAGCCGGGAAAGTAAGCTTGCCGTCCGGCAGTCGGAATTAATTATAGAAGAACTGGAGAAATATCATCCGAAGCTGTCTTTTGAGTTGGTTACTATGAAGACAACAGGAGATATTATTCTGCACAAGACATTGGACAAAATCGGTGGGAAAGGTCTGTTTGTAAAGGAGCTTGACCGGGCACTTCTAAATGGTGATGTGGATCTGACCGTGCATAGTCTGAAGGATATGCCGATGCAGACACCGTCGGAGCTTCCGATTCTGGCTTATTCCAGGCGGGAGGATCCCAGAGATGCACTGGTTCTTCCGGAGGGTGAGCTGGAGTGGGACAGGGCGCGCCCGGTAGGCTGTTCCAGCCTTCGGAGAAAGCTGCAGCTGGAAGTCAGATATCCGGGTGTCCAGGTAAAATGGATCCGGGGGAATGTACAGACACGGCTTCGAAAGCTGGACCAGGGAGAATATGGTTCTCTGGTATTGGCAGCAGCTGGATTAAAGAGGCTGGGCCTGGAAGAAAGAATCCATCGGTATTTTTCACCGGAGGAAATGATACCGGCGGCCGGGCAGGGAATCATGGTGGTTCAGGGAAGGCGGGAAATGGCGGAACTGACCCGGTGTCTGTATCAGGAAACAGACGTGAAGATTGCAGAGGCCGAGAGGGCTTTTGTCCGTCGGCTGGACGGAGGATGCTCTTCTCCGGTTGCCGCATATGCAAGAATAGATGGAGAATGGCTGATCCTTACGGGATTATATTATCATCCGGAAAGCGGACAATATCTGACAGGAGAGAAAAAAGTCCGGTTTCGGGGGAAAAGTACTGCGGAAGCGGCAGAGCTGGGAATCCGGCTTGCTGATGAATTACAGCAGAAATTTGTAGAAAAATATACAGCACAGGCAGGAGTCAGAAGGAATGAGTAAAAAGGAAGAAAGAGAGAAGCAGACGGGCAAAGTATATCTGGTAGGAGCAGGACCTTCGGATGTCGAATTGCTGACGATAAAGGGAACAAGGTTACTTCAAAAAGCAGATGTGATTGTATACGATCGGCTGGCCGGAACAGGAGTTTTGATATATGGGAATCCGGAAGCGGAGTACATAGATGTTGGTAAGCAGGCAGGGCATCACCCGATTCCGCAGCAGGAGATCAACCAGATTCTGCGTCGAAAGGCAGAAGAGGGGAAAATGGTCGTGCGGTTGAAGGGCGGAGATCCATTCGTTTTTGGCCGTGGAGCAGAAGAGGCGGAGGAACTGTTTCGGGATAATATTCCATTTGAAGTGGTGCCGGGAATCACTTCGGCTATTTCCGTTCCGGCTTATCAGGGAATTCCTGTTACACACAGGGACATGGCATCCTCCGTGCATATTATAACAGCGCATAAGAAGGATGGAGGAATGCCGGAGAGACAATATCAGATATTGGCAAAGACAGAAGGAACATTGGTATTTCTGATGGGCGTTACGGCTCTGCCGGATCTGATGGAGGGCCTGATGCGGGCTGGAATGGATCCCATGCGGCCGGCTGCGGTGCTGGAGAGAGGAACGACAGCCAGACAGAGGAAGATAGCAGGAACTGTCGGGACGCTTGCAAAGCAGGCAAAAGAAAGCGGGATTAGGCCGCCTGCCATTATTCTGGTAGGAGAAGCAGCAGGTATTACCGGATTGGAATGGTATGAGAAACGTCCGCTGGCCGGGACAAAGATATTGATTACCCGCCCCAGAGAGCGAAGCGGCCGACTGGCCGGGATGCTGCGGGATAAGGGAGCCGAGGTATTGGAGGTACCGGCAATTCGTACAGTACCATGTGAAGACCAGAGCAGACTGCTGCAGGCATTGAAAAGATTAGAACAATATCAATGGATGGTATTCACCAGTCCCGCCGGAGCAGAGCTGGTCCTTCGACTGATGCGGGAACAGCATATGGATATCCGGAAGCTAAGCGGACTTCGGATTGCCTGTATTGGAAAAGGAACAGCGGAGATACTGGAGAGCAGAGGAGTGTTTGCAGATCTGATTCCCCAGGTGTATGATGGAAGGCATTTGGGACGCGAGCTGGGAGTATTGCTGAAGACGGGAGAACAGGTGCTGCTGCCTCGTGCGGCAAATGGGAATCCGGAGCTTCTTTCGGAACTTCGAAATGCCTACTCCGGGGAAGGAATGCCGTTGATTGATGAGATCTCCATCTATGATACAGTTCCGGAAAAGCTTCCATATATAGATTATGCCAGTGAACTGAAGCCAGGCAATACGGATTATGTGATGTTTACCAGTGCATCTACGGTACACGGTTTCGTGCGTGCAGCAGAAGGTGCGGATATGAGCGGTGTAAAGGCTCTTTGTATTGGAAAACAGACAGAAGCAGCGGCAAAGCAATACGGCATGAAGACTGCCGTAGCGCGGGAAGCAACGCTGCAGGCCATGGTAGAGCTGGCAGAAAATATCAACAGGGAAAGTGTATGGGAATAACATTAATAGAGGAGGTATGAAACCATGCTGCAGGATACGATGGTACTGCTTTTACCGGTTCTGGTACTGCTTGTGATTGCTCTTTTGATTTTCAGAAGCAATAAAAAAAGAATGCTTCGATTGCAGCAGCGGGTGACCCGGGAATGGGGCGGTATGATTGAACGGGAGTACGAGGCCGGCGAGCTGGAATGGATTTCCCATTATTTTCGGAATGAACTGGAAAAAGGAAAAACCGGAAGAAGCTGGATTGACGATATTACCTGGAATGATCTGGAAATGGACGAGTTCTTTATGATGTTGAATCACACCTATTCCTCTGTAGGGCAGGAGTATTTGTACCGGATGCTTCGCATATTGGCAGAACCGGAGGAGCTGGAAGAAAGAGAAGCATTGATTCAGTATTTTATGGAGCATGAGGACAGCCGCACTGCTTTCCAAATGAAATATGCGGAAATCGGCCGTACCAGGAAAATTTCAGTCAGCGATTATTTAAAGACGCTGACGTCTCTGGAAA
>DNJM01000188.1:7659-8378 GCA_003489085.1 Lachnospiraceae bacterium | reverse complement strand
CGCTTTTGCCTGGAATTAGAGAAAAAAGGGGTTCAAATTCTTGAAAATAATGTTAAAATATACAAAGAAAATACCACTGCCGTTTCCAGAGGGAATCTGACTGTGATCAAGCCGGCCGGAAGGGCAGTGCCGGCCGAGCCACTGGTGGCCGGAACAAATGAAGGGACAGAAGGAGAGGAATAGATGAGCATTCTCGAGACAGTGATTGAGATACCAAATGAACATGCGCAGAATGTGTTTGGACAGTTTGATGCACATGCCAAGAAGATTGAGCGAACCTTGCATGTCAGCCTGATTCCGCGGGAAAGCGGAGTCAAGATCATCGGAGAGCCGGTGCAGGCAGATCGTGCCAGAAAGGTGCTGGAAGAACTGACCGAGTTATCCAAAAGAGGAAATACCATCCAGGAGCAGAATGTCAATTATGCATTGTCGCTTGCCATGGAGAATATGAGCGGCGAGCTGGTAGAGATAGATAAGGAGCTGATCTGTCATACCTTGATGGGGAAGCCGATTAAGCCAAAGACACTGGGGCAGAAAAAGTATGTGGATGCGATCCGGAATCAAATGATCGTATTCGGACTCGGTCCTGCCGGAACCGGCAAAACGTATCTGGCAATGGCAATGGCGATTACAGCTTTTAAGAATAATGAAGTAGGCAGGATTATCCTGACCCGTCCGGCTATTGAGGCGGGTGAGAAGCTTGGCTTTCTGCCGGGGGA
>DNJM01000188.1:4199-7361 GCA_003489085.1 Lachnospiraceae bacterium | reverse complement strand
GAAGCTTGGCTTTCTGCCGGGGGATCTGCAAAGTAAGATAGATCCATACCTGCGGCCCTTATATGATGCGTTATATCAGATCATGGGAGCTGACAGTTTCATAAAGAATTCGGAAAAGGGTCTGATTGAAGTAGCTCCTTTGGCCTATATGCGGGGGCGCACGCTGGACAATGCCTTTATCATTCTGGATGAGGCGCAGAATACGACACCGGCGCAGATGAAGATGTTTTTGACCCGGATCGGTTTCGGCTCCAAGGTTGTTATCACCGGAGATGTCACACAGAAGGATCTGCCGGCAGGACAGATTTCGGGTCTGGATGTGGCAGTCAAAGTGGTAAAGAATCTGGAGGACATCAGCATTATCCATCTGACCAGTAAGGACGTCGTGAGGCATCCGCTGGTACAGCAGATTGTAAAGGCATATGAAGAATACGAACAGAAATCCGAATCACGTTCCAGGACACGAAGGAGAAAATCATGACACTGATATTTGAAGAAGAAGGAGATCTGAGACTGCCGGTTTCCTGTGAAGAGCTGGCGCAGGAGGTTATTGAGGCTGCGCTGGATTATGAAAGCTGCCCTTATGAGGCTGCAGTAAGTCTGCTGCTGACCATGAACGATGAGATTCAGGAAATGAACCGGAATTTCAGAAACATAGACCGTCCTACGGATGTACTTTCCTTCCCTATGATAGAGTATGAAACACCGGGAGAGTTTTCCTTTCTGGAAGAAGACGATACGGCATTTGATCCGGAAAGCGGTGAACTGGTTCTGGGAGATATCGTCATTTCAAAAGAAAAGGTCATCGCTCAGGCAGAAGAATATGGGCATTCTGTCCGCAGAGAGTATGCATTTCTGATTGCTCATAGTATGCTGCATCTGATGGGGTATGATCATATGGATGAAGATGAGCGAAGGATAATGGAAGCAAAGCAGAAGGAAATCCTTCTGCGGCTTAACATTACACGATAAAAAGGCTGCGAATACCGATAGAAGAGGAGTGCTATGAGAACACAAAAGAGAAGAAAAGAAGGCGGCGCCGGATTTCTGGCGCAGGGAGCAATCCTGGCAGCGGCCGGGATCATTGTAAAGCTGATCAGTCTCCTGTACCGGGTTCCGGTTACAAATATCCTGGGAGATGAAGGGCAGGGCTATTACAGCATTGCCTATGAAATCTATGCACTGGCACTGCTGCTGACATCCTACAGTATGCCGCTTGCGGTGTCAAAACTGGTGTCTGCCAGAGTAGCGCGGGGCGAGCGGAAAAATGCATGGAAGCTGTTCCGTACCTCCATGCTGCTTTCCATCCTGACCGGAAGCCTGATTGCAGTGGTGTTCTATTTCGGTGCAGATTTTATTGGGACGAATATTCTGACTTCCCCCTATAGTGCCTATCCCCTCCGTTTCCTGGCGCCGGGTCTGTTCGTGGCTGCCATGCTGGCCTCCCTGCGGGGATATTTCCAGGGACTTGGAACAATGATTCCAAC
The DNA here is from genome assembly GCA_003489085.1 of Lachnospiraceae bacterium. Classification (GTDB taxonomy): domain Bacteria; phylum Bacillota; class Clostridia; order Lachnospirales; family Lachnospiraceae; genus DNJM01. The sequence continues at coordinate 5,874 of DNJM01000188.1, read as the reverse complement.
TGCGATTTCACAGGTGCTGGAGCAGGTAGTCAATGCAGTGGCTGCTATTATGGGGGCAGCCATATTCCTGCAGACGGGAGCTGAAATGGCAAAGCAGGAGAATGTGAAAGCGTTTAAGGCTGCCTATGGTGCAGCGGGAGCAACACTGGGACCTGTACTGGGAGCCTCAGCGGCGCTTTTATTTTTACTTGTCATTTATCTTGGGTACCGGAAGAAGCTGAAGCGGCAGGCAAAAAGAGACCGTTCTCCTAAAATAGAATCCTATCCGGAGATTTTTAAAATTCTGGTGGTCACCTGCACACCGATCCTGTTGAGTACGGCAATTTATAATCTCAGCCAGTCGCTGGATGCCGTCATCTTTACCAAGATCATGTCCGTACAGGGAGTGACACGGAGAGAGTATATGAGGCTATGGGGAATGTTCAGTGGGAAATATAATGTCTGGATCAGTGTTCTGATTACTATGGCAAATGCACTTGGTACGTCCATGATTCCCAGTCTGACGGCTGCCGTAGCAACCGGGAACAGCAGAATGATTCACAAAAAAATCCATCTGGTGATTCGTTCGGCTATGCTGATCGCCATTCCGGGCTTTGTGGGTCTTACGGTCATGGGCGGACCGATACTGAGTATGCTATATGGCGGTAATATCAAGATTCCAACTACTATGATGCACATCGGTGCTGTCAGTATTGTATTTTTCTGCCTGTCCACCGTTACGAATGCGGTTCTGCAGGGGATTAACCGGGCATCGGTACCGGTTCGGCATGCGGCCATTTCATTGGTGATTCACCTGGTTTCTCTATTTCTTATGATGGTTATGCTGAAATGGGGGATCTATTCCATTGTTGTGGGAAATGTGATCTTTTCTCTCAGTATGTGTATCCTGAACCAGCATGAGATCCGGATGGCAGTCGGCTATCAGCAGGAGACACGAAAGACATTCCTGCTGCCTCTCGCAGCATCAATTATCATGGGAGCAGTATCTTTTGTCTTTTATCAGCTGTTTCGGCTGGCGGTGGGGCGTACCATTGCTACCTGTGTGACACTGCTGCTTGCTGTAGTGATCTATGCTGTCGGTCTGGTAAAACTGGGCGCCGTAACGGAACGTGAGCTGCGCAGTCTGCCGAAGGGGGCGCTGCTGATACGAATCTGTAAAAGGGTGAGATTACTATGAGACCAGTAAAACGAGTTGTTCTGCTGCATGATCTGTGCGCAGTCGGAAAGGCAGCGCTTACGAATATGCTCCCGGTATTGAGTACAATGGGACTGGAAGCCTGCCCGATTCCTACCGTACTTCTTTCTACGCATACCGGCGGTTATGGGAAGCCGGCCGTCCGCAGTACAGATCCGGATTATATCAGAGAATGTGCAGCGCATTTTAAGAGGGAAAAGGTTTCCTTTGACGGCATTTTTGTCGGCTATCCCGGGAATACAGAGGTTCTGGAGGCAGTGCGGGATTTTGTGCATTGTTTTCCGGAGGTACCGGTTATTCTGGACCCGATCATGGGGGATCATGGAAAATATTATGGGAACTTTGGCGCTGTTTATGGAAAGGCCGTAAGATCCTTTGTACCGGAAGCGGAGGTACTGCTGCCGAATCTGACCGAGGCATGTCTGCTGACGGAGACGCCGTACCGAACGGACTTTACTGAGAAAGAGCTGTTTTCGCTGT
>DNJM01000188.1:0-3914 GCA_003489085.1 Lachnospiraceae bacterium | reverse complement strand
ACTGGATGATGCGGGCAGAAAACGGAGAACAATTGTTCTGACCAGCGCTCCGGCATCGGAAAATCGAAAGAAAATAGCGGTATTGATGCGGGTGAAAGAAGATGAAAGCTTTTTTACGATAGATTTTCCGGCCTGCCCGGGGGATTATCATGGTACGGGAGACTTGTTTGACGGCGTTTTTCTGGCAGATTATATCGAAGGGCTTCCCATCCGGACCTGTATCGAACAGGCTCATGCATTTGTAAAGAATTGTATTCAGACCAGCAGCCGCTATGCCTATTCGGAACGAGATGGCCTCCTGATCGAACAGAGTCTGCCGTTTCTGGACATGAAAAGCAACGAAAGAGGATAAAAACTGAATAAATGGAACGGACAGGGTCAATACTGTATCCCAAAGGAGTCGATGAAGGATGAAAGGAAGATATAGGATTGGCCTTTTTTCTGCGTTTCTGATCATGGTAGTCCTGATTGCAGGAGCTTATCAGCTGAGTTATAACCATGCAAAGAGGGAATTTACGCGTATGATGGAGGCAGAGGCAGAAAGAAAAACGGCCGTAAAAGAGACACAGATTCTGGAAGCAGATGGGACTGCCCAAAAAGAAGACACATATTATCTTGCACAGCGAAATGGTTATGTGGTAGTATATTTGTCAGACAGAAAGACGGTATATGAATATACGTCCATCGAACTGTCACATCTGCCGGAGGAGCTGCAGAAGGAAATACAGGCAGGAAAGGAAATTTCCGGCGAACAGAGACTGTATGGATTCCTGGAGAATTATTCCAGCTGATACGGCAGAAAATTATAGAATAGAAGAGAAACGAGGCTACCATACAATGGATGAAAAAATGATTCAGCGAATCAATGAACTATACCGCAAATCAAAAGCAGAAGGACTGACGGAAGCAGAGGCAAAGGAACAGCATATCCTCCGGCAGCAGTACATTGATGCCATCCGGCGAAATCTCCGGGGGCAGCTTAATAATATCGATGTGAAAGAAAAGGACGGAACGATCGTCAATCTGGGCGAAAAATACGGACAGAAAAAAGGCCAGTAGGAGGGATAAAAATGAATACACTTCCCAAAGATCCCATGCTGCTTCTGAGCGTGGTCAACACCAGACTTCGGGACATTTATCCGGATCTTGCGTCCCTGTGCAGGGATCTGGATGCGGATGAAGAAGAGATCCGGACTGTACTTGGTGCAATTGATTATGAATACGATGCCGGACAGAACCGGTTTATATAAGGCGGGAAAGGAAATACTATGGATATAGAAAAGATTCTCAGTGAAACAGATCTTGCGGCAAAGGCTCCTGTATCGGAGCCGGAACGCCAGTATTATTATATCGGGAAGGCACGGGAGCTGGTGCGCAGAAGAGCGGAGGAAGCAGGACATCCGCTTCGTTTTTGTGTCACGACCTTCGGATGCCAGATGAATGCAAGGGATTCCGAAAAGCTGGCTGGTATTCTAAAGCAGATCGGTTATGTAGAGGAACCGGATGAGGATAAGGCGGATTTCGTCATTTTTAATACCTGTACAGTCCGGGAAAATGCAAATCAACGGGTTTACGGGCGGCTGGGACAGCTGCACCATGAGAAAAAGAAGCGGCCGGATATGCTGATCGGTCTGTGCGGCTGCATGATGCAGGAACCGGGAGTAGTAGAGAAACTGAAGAAAAGCTACCGCTTTGTCGATCTGATCTTCGGTACGCATAATATCTATAAATTTGCGGAGCTGATAGTGACGCGGCTGATGTCTGACCGGATGGTGATCGATATCTGGAAGGATACGGATCAGATCGTGGAAAACCTTCCGAATGACCGGAAATACTCTTTTAAGTCCGGTGTAAATATTATGTTTGGCTGCAATAATTTCTGCAGCTACTGCATCGTACCGTATGTCAGGGGACGTGAGCGCAGCCGTGAGCCGGAGGATATTCTGGCGGAGATTGACTGCATGGTACGGGACGGCGTAGTGGAGGTCATGCTTTTAGGGCAGAATGTAAATTCCTATGGGAAAAATCTAAAAAATCCGATTACTTTTGCCAGACTTTTAGAGCAGGTGGAACAGATAGGGGGGCTAGAACGGATTCGTTTTATGACGTCGCACCCTAAGGATTTATCCGACGAACTGATAGAGGTTATGGCACATTCTAAAAAAATCTGCAAGCAGATGCATCTGCCGTTACAGTCCGGCAGCAGCCGTCTGCTTAAGATTATGAACCGCCATTATACCAAAGAAGATTATCTGTTACTTGTGGAAAAAATCAGGAAGGCAGTGCCGGATATTTCCCTGACAACAGATATCATTGTGGGATTTCCGGGGGAGACGGAGGAAGATTTCAAAGAAACAATTGACGTAGTTAATAAAGTGGAATTTGACAGTGCCTTTACGTTTATTTACAGCAGACGCACCGGTACACCGGCGGCCGCCATGGAAAATCAGGTGCCGGAGGGTATTGTGAAGGAACGTTTTGACAGGCTTTTGTCTGCGGTTCAGGAGATTTCTGCCAGAAAGACGGCGGGTGCTGTAGGGACAGTTCAGGATGTTTTGGTGGAGGAAATCAATGCACAGGATGCTTCGCTCGTGACGGGAAGAACCAGCCAGAATTATATAGTGCATTTTGCAGGCAGCCCGTCACAGATTGGAAGCATTGTGCCGGTGCGTCTGGATGAGAGCAGAGGATTTTATTATATGGGAACACAGATTATTTAAGGGGTGGATTATGAATCAGGACAAGGTGGCTTACAATTTAAGAGAACGTCAGGAGCAGAGAGAACATTTTTTTTTAAATGAGTATGCCTGTTTTGCGGATCAGTCACTTGGCAGGGACAGACAGGAGCCGCAGTGTGATATCAGGACGGATTTTCAAAGGGACAGGGACAGGATTCTTCACTGCAAGGCATTTAGGCGGTTAAAGCAAAAGACACAGGTTTTTTTGGCACCGGAGGGAGATCATTACAGGACACGTCTGACGCATACGCTTGAAGTGGCGCAGAATGCCAGAACGATAGCGAGGGCGCTTTATCTAAATGAGGATTTGACGGAAGCAATTGCCCTTGGGCATGATTTGGGACATACGCCGTTTGGCCATGCGGGGGAGCGGGCGTTAAATGACATTACACAGGACCATGGGGGATTTTATCACAACGAGCAAAGCGTCAGGGTGGTGGAATATCTGGAGAAGGACGGAATGGGGCTGAATCTGACGAAAGAGGTCCGGGACGGTATTTTGAACCATCAGACTAAATCAACGCCTATGACACTAGAGGGCAAGATTGTGCGCCTGTCGGATAAGATTGCTTATATCAATTCAGACATTGATGATGCCATCCGTGCCGGAATTATCAGGGAGGAAGAGATTCCAAGAGAGCTTACGGATATATTGGGCAATAGCACAAACCTTAGGCTCAATACGCTGGTGCATGATATTGTGCGTAACAGTGAAGGCAAGAATGATATCTGCATGTCTGTTTCCGTAGAGAAGGCAATGTTTGCGCTGCGCAGTTTCCTTTTTGATAGTGTGTACACAAATCCACTGGCGAAGGGGGAGGAGCGTAAGGTCAGCAATATGATTCATCAGCTTTATGAGTATTATATACATAATATAGAAGAGATGCCATCGGAATTTTTGAATTTGATAGAGAATGGGGAGACAGACCAGAGGGTAGTCTGTGATTTTATAGCCTGCATGAGCGACAGGTATGCGGTGAATTTATACAAGGAGATTATGATACCAAAATCGTGGGGAGTTCTTGGGGTGGAACACCGATAATTGTGATTGTTCAATCCGTGACCAGTCACAGCAGCGTTTGTAGCGCTCAATGCACATATTTTGCAAAATCATGCAATTACTCAAAAATTATTTTTTTCGGCTAATTTTAGCGGATAATTTCCTATTATCCATCA
>DNJM01000220.1:2271-4178 GCA_003489085.1 Lachnospiraceae bacterium | reverse complement strand
AGAGAGCATTACGAAAAGCCAAGCGTAAGACGTAAGAAAAAGTCTGAAGCAGCAAGAAAACGTAAATATAACTAAATTTTATATGTGCAGTTGAGTGGAGTGTTGACAAAACACTCCATTTTTACTATCATACAAAAGAAGTTTGGAAAGAGAAAAAGAGAACATATCCCGAAAGTTTGAGAGAGATCATATATGTGGTGGAATAAAGTAATATTTGGACAGGAATCCTACCAGGTGGTCTGGTGGTTTCTTACATACAGTATCCTGGGATGGTGTGTAGAATCGATTTATATGTCGATATGCAATCGAAAGCTGACGAACAGAGGCTTCGGAAAGGGGCCTTTCTGCCCGATTTACGGGGTGGGAGCGTTGACTGTATATTTTGCTCTTCTGCCGTATCAGGACAGGCCGCTTCTTTTGTTTCTGTTAGGAACCCTGCTGGCGACAACTCTGGAATATGCCACTGCACTTTTGATGCAGAAGATATTCGGCGAGGTCTGGTGGGATTATACGGAGAAGCCGTTTAATTATAAGGGAATTCTCTGTCTGGAAAGTACCATAGCGTGGGGATTTTATACGCTGTTTCTGTTCCTGTTTCTTCAAAAGGGAGTAGCAGCATTTGTGCGTCGGATTCCGCCCCGCTTAGGCAGGGTCGGCGGCAGTATCCTGTTGTTTGTCTGGATTATGGATTTCCTGTCATCCTTTTATGATGAGAAAAAGGAGGAGCTTCCAAGATATGCCGAAGAGTGCAGGCGTATGATAAGAGAAAGAATGGGACGGTGGTAAGAACGTGTTTGGATACATCATTGTAAATAAGCCGGAAATGAAAATCAAAGATTTTGAAGTCTATCATTCGTTTTATTGTGGTCTGTGCCGGAGCCTGAAAAAAAAGTATGGCTGGACGGGGCAGTCTACCTTGTCGTATGATATGACATTCCTGTATATTCTTCTGACAGCGCTTTATGAGCCGGAGACGAAGGAGGAGAGGATACGCTGTCTTCTGCATCCGCTTCAGAAGCATCCGGCGCTGGAGAATGAGTTTGCTGCCTATGCAGCAGATATGAATGTTCTGCTTTCCTACTATAAATGTAAGGATGACTGGCAGGATGACCGGAAGTATCTTAAGCTGGCGTATGAGAAACTGCTGAACCCAAAGTGCCGGAAGCTGGTAAAGGAGCACCGGGAAAAGGTTCACAGGATTGACCGGCTGCTTAGGGAGATCCGGAAAGGAGAGCTTAAGGGAGTGCAGGATCTGGATGAAATGGCGGGTAAATTCGGTGAGGTTATGGCCGAGATATTTGCCTGCAGAACGGATGAATGGGAGCGAAGCATGCGTGCAGTTGGCTTCTGGCTCGGGAAGTTTATCTATCTGATGGATGCTTACGAAGATGTGGAGCAGGATATTGCTTCCTGCAACTATAATCCGTTCCGGGAAAGATACAGGGAATCAGATTTTGAAGCCTATGCGAACACGGTTCTGACGATGATGATGGCAGAGTGTTCCAGGGCATTTGAAACGCTGCCGATTCTGGAGCATGCGGAAATTTTGAGAAATATATTATATTCCGGTGTCTGGTTCCGATATGGCAGGACACATCGGATGAGAGAAGAAAATAAGGTGGAAGAGCATGATAGATCCATATAAGGTATTAGGGGTTGACAGAAATGCAACTGACGAAGAAGTAAAGAAAGCATATCGGAATCTGAGCCGTAAGTATCATCCGGATGCGAATATCAACAATCCGAATAAGGATGCGGCGGAACAGAAGTTTAAGGAAGTACAGCAGGCATATGAGCAGATTATGAAGGAGCGTACGGAAGGACCGGCAGATGGTTATGGCGGATATGGCACTTCAGGAGGCTTCGGAGGGTTCGGGGGCTTTGGCGGGTATCAGCAGCAAAGCCGG
>DNJM01000220.1:1683-2019 GCA_003489085.1 Lachnospiraceae bacterium | reverse complement strand
TCGGAGGTTTCGGGGGCTTTGGCGGTTATCAGCAGCAAAGCCGGGAGGAGACACAGGAGGATGCATATCTTAGAGCAGCAGCCAACTATATCAACAGCGGACATTACCGGGAGGCACTGAATGTTCTGGATCAGATTCAGGAGCGTTCCGCACGTTGGTATTACTTCAGCGCGGCAGCCAATTCCGGTGCGGGCAATAATGTTGCGGCACTGGAGCACGCAAAAAAAGCGCTGCAGATGGACCGGGGAACTTTGAATATCAGGCATTGGTGCAGCGGCTGGAAGCGGGCGGAAGCTGGTATCGGGGGATGCAGAATCCGTATGGCGGTAGTGTTAT
>DNJM01000220.1:0-1392 GCA_003489085.1 Lachnospiraceae bacterium | reverse complement strand
ATGCAGAATCCGTATGGCGGCAGTGTTATGGGCGAAAATAACCTGTGCATGAAGCTGTGTATTGCGAATCTGGTTTGTAACCTCTGTTGCGGCGGTGGAATGTGCTGCGGTTATCCGGGCGGCGGTTTTTATATTTAAGGGTGTATTTCAGCGTGAAATAGTGCAAAGAAGAATGAAGCGGGAACGGGTTGCAAATCCTTCCTGCTTTTTGCTATAATAGGGGCAGCAGAAAGAAAAAGGAGGATGGAAATTTATGAAATTTTCTGAAATGCCATATGAGCGGGTAGATCTTGAGCAGCTGCTGTCGGATATCCGGAATATTACGGAAGGATTCCAGACAGCGGGTTCTGCAGAAGAGCAGATCAGCTGGATCCATAAGATGGATGAAATGATGGGAAAGGTACAGACGATGGAGCGTCTGGCTTATATCCGCTATACGATTAATACACAGGATCCGTTTTATGCAGCAGAACAGGAGCACAACAGCCAGACGAGTCCGCTGATTGAAGAGGCGATGCAGCCGTATTATCGTGCGATTGTGGAATCCCCTTACCGTGCAGAGCTGGAACAGAAGATTGGAAAAATGCTGTTCGTCAGACATGAGTTTGCCTTAAAAGGATTTTCGCCGGAGATCACGAAGCTGGTGCAGGAGGAGAATCTTCTCACAGCAGAATACCAGGCCTTGATGGGCAGTGCGCAGATTCCGTTTGACGGTAAGGTGCTGAACATTGCACAGATGGGACAGTATACTGTCAGCCCGGACCGGGAGGTCAGAAAGCAGGCATTTGAAGCAATGGGACGCTACTATGACAGTAAGCAGAAGGAGCTGGATGAGATTTTTGATAAGCTGGTCAAGAACCGGACGGAGCAGGCAAAACGCCTGGGCTATGACAGTTATGTGGATCTGGCTTACATACGCAGAGAACGCTGCTACACAGTAGAAGACGTGCGAAACTTCAGAAAGCAGGTATTAGAGGATCTGGTGCCGGTAAACTGCCGTCTGAAAGAAGCTCAGGCCAAACGAATCGGAGTGGATCACATTTGCTTCTATGATGACGCTTATAGCTTCCCGGATGGAAATGCAACTCCGCAGGGAACTCCGGAGGAACTGCTTGCTGCAGCGAAAGAGATGTATACGGAAATGTCTCCGGAGACAGCAGAATTCATTCAGGCGATGTTCGATATGGATCTTTTCGATGTACTTGCAAAACCGGGTAAGACAACAGGCGGTTACTGCGATAGTCTTCCGGTTTATAAGTGTCCGTTTATTTTCGCCAACTTCAATGGAACATCAGGTGATGTGGAAGTCCTGACACATGAAGCCGGTCATGCTTTTGCAAGCTATGTATCCTCCAGAGAGGTTCCATATCTGGACCTGCACTGGCCGACAAT
>DNJM01000058.1:617-6913 GCA_003489085.1 Lachnospiraceae bacterium | reverse complement strand
TCTCTGGAATCCACCGGGTTGATGCAGTGATTCTTGATTGCCTGGAAATCCTCATCGGAAATCGCACCCTCAATCACATAGGTAGTCGCCGTCTTAATCACCGGCTGCTCATCTTCTTTAATAAACTGTACACACTGTACGGCAGAGTCTGCTCTCTGATCAAACTGACCCGGCAGAAATTCTACGGAAAATACCCTGCTGCCTTCTGCCATTGCAAATGTTTCTCTATATAAGGTATCTACCGGCGGTTCTGCAAAAATACCATTACACGCCCGTTCAAATGTTGCATCAGAAAGATTTTCTACATCATAACGGATCAATACACGGACATTTGTTATCGTACTGATTCCAAGATAACTCTTGATTTCCTGTCCTAATTCCTTCGCCTGTACGGCAAATTCCGGTTTTTTTTCTACATACACTCTTTTTACGCCGCTCATAAGGTCCTCCTCTTTTTGTAATAGATTCCTGACACTCTCGTCTGGTTGCTTTCTATGCTCTTATATTAGCATATTTCTCTTGATTAGTATAATTAATATAACTTAACTTTTTTATAAGCCATTCTAATTCCGTTTGCCTGTCTATTTCTCGCTGCTATAGATTCCGCTGTCTTCACGCCGCCTGACTATGATCTTCCAGGAAAGCACCAATACGAGGAAAACCACTGCTACTGCTGCAAAGATCAGACCAATTCGAAAAGCAATATCCATAAAAAGGCCTTCCGGAAGCATCCGGATCATATAGTCCGTCGCCGGATCGAACAGCCACTTATCGTTATCAAACAGCAGCAGATGAAACCATCGGAATAATGTCTCGAAATTCAGAGCGCCAAAAATAATGCCTGCAATGGTAATTGCCAGAAACAGACCAATTCCTGCGAGCATCCCATTCGCACTGTTCTTTTTCTGCCCATATCCCAGAAGACCTGCTGCCGCCATCAGAAACACACCTGCTGCAAGGAACAGATACTGGCTGTCATGCACCCCGAGCATCAGCTTCTGTACCTCTTCCATATGAAAACGATCCTGTTCATTAAAGAACTCTTTTTCAATTCCCCCGATCATCGTTACCGCACTGAGTTCTTCTCTTTCCCCTTTCAGATAGGACATCATTTCTTTCGTTACAAACATAATATCCGGCATTTCCATCTCCAGATCATCCTGCACATTATACTTCTGATATTCTTTTTTCAGAAATCCATATTCAGAATCTGAGAATACCGTCACCTCAAAGCTCAGAAACAGAATGCCGATAAAAAAAGAAATGGTTCCCATCACTGCCATCCAAAAAGTTATTTTTTCTCTCATACGACTCCCCTTTTCTTGTTGTAAAATACCCCTCCCCAAAAACAGTATACCATTCCTGGCTTTTCCTTGCAATCCGCTCCTTTTCATGTTGTAATTTTTTTCTCTGTCCCTTATACTGAATGTAGTATTTATAAGGAGAACTAATAATGGATATTAATTATGAACTATACAAAGTGTTTTATTATGTCGCAGCGACTTTAAGCTTCTCCGAGGCTTCCAAGCAGCTCTTCATTTCGCAATCGGCCGTCAGCCAGTCCATTAAAACACTGGAAAAAAAGCTGGATCAGACCCTTTTTATTCGAAGCACGAAAAAAGTCCGCCTGACCCCGGAAGGAGAAATTCTGCTCCGCCACATCGAACCGGCGATGAACCTGATCAAACGAGGAGAAGCCCAGCTAAAGGATACCTCCTTTACCGGAGGACAGATCCGGATTGGGGCCAGCGACACCATATGCCGCTATTTTCTGGTACCCTATCTGAAGAAATTCCATCAGGAATTTCCCAATGCACATATCAAAGTCACGAATCAGACTTCTACTCACTGTGTGGAATTACTCGAAAACGGACAGGTGGATTTCATCGTTACCAATTATCCGAACGCAGCCTTAAGCAATCTGTATTCCATCAAGAAAATACGTCGTTTTCAGGATGTCTTCATTGCCAATCAGTCATTTCATGATCTGAGGAGCCGGAAGCTTACCTTTGGAGAACTGCTTCAATTTCCTATTCTGATGCTGGATAAGAACAGTACCACCAGTGAATTCCTTCATAATCTCTTCCAGCAAAGGCAGCTGGATCTGGTTCCGGAGGCCGAACTCAGCAGCAACGATCTTCTGATTGATCTTGCACGAATCGGTCTTGGCATCGCATTTATTCCGGACTACTGTATTCCACAGCAGGATCCTGATCTTTTTACTCTGGAAATGGCGGAAGCACTTCCCTCCCGCGAACTGGTCATTGCCTGCAACGAGCATGTCCCTATTTCAAAGGCTGCTTCTCATTTTATGGAATATTTTAAAGAACTGTAATGCCTTTGTCCTGTGTGGAATCCTCCGCTGGGGCATCCCATTTCTTCCAAAAGTTCTTCAGGCGGTCCTCCAGCTGTTCCAGGCGGCAGATCTGGAATCCCTCCCATTCTCTTGGGAAGGTTTCCTGATACTGTCTCCCCAGAAACCGCTCATCCAGAAGCAGAATCACACCTTTATCCTCGCTGGTCCGAATCACTCTTCCTGCTGCCTGCAGTACCTTGTTCATGCCCGGATACAAATATGCAAAGTCAAATCCTCTTTGATTCTGCCCATCAAAGTACTGCTTCAGGATCTCTCTTTCATTGCATACCTGCGGCAAACCGGTTCCTACAATGGCCGTTCCAATCAGCCGGTCCTCTGCCAGATCGATTCCTTCTGAGAAAATACCTCCCAATACACAGAATCCCAGCAGACTGCTTTCACGTTCTATATCAAATGCATGCAGGAACTCTTCCCTCTCCGCCTCCGTCATATGCTGTGTCTGCATCATAAGCTCTACCTTGAACAGAAGCCGGAAAGCCATTTCTTCTACTACACTCTGATAAACCTCTTCCATCATTTTATAGGAAGGAAAAAATGCCATATAGTTTCCCTTTTTCTGCCGCACCATTTCCAACAGATATCTGGCTATCTTCCGATACATAAGCTCTCCGCGCTGTGTATAACGGGTACTGACTTCATTCCCAATCAGCAGAAGACGATTCTCCCTCCTGAAGGGTGACTGTGCATAGATCGCATAATCGTCTTCATTTGTACTGAGCAGTTTTTTATAATATTGAATGGGAAGCAATGTCGCCGAGAAGAATATTGTGCTGTTTCCCTGATCCAGATACTCTTTCAGGCTGACCGCCGGATTTACACAGAACAGCTTCAAAAGAAACCTGCCATCCGGCTGCATCTCCGTATAGATGACATAATTTTCATCCAGCCTGTCATAGGTTCCCAGGAAATCCCGCACACAAAAATAAAGATCCCTCACTTCTTCCTTTAAAGACTCCTTCTCACAGATTTCCATGAATTTTTCCATCTCTGTGTGCACATTCATCAGACTGATATAGATATGGGATACGCTGTTATGCACCTGATAAGACTCACATTCCCTTTTCAGCTCCAATAACTGCTTATTCACTATTTCCAGTTTTCGGGCAAGCTTCGGATACTCGAACCGGACAGCCTTCTTTACTTCCAGGAAATCTTCCTTATAGAGGGATGCACTGTACATTTCCCGGCCACGCTCTACCAGATTGTGTGCCTCATCAATCAGAAACAGATAATTTCCCGTACCTCCCCCTTCAGAAAAGAAACGCTTCAGGTGTGCATTCGGGTCAAATACATAATTATAGTCGCAGATTACAGCATCCATCCACGTAGAAACATCCAGAGACATCTCAAATGGACACACCATATGTTTTCTGGCCTGCTCTTCCAGAACCTCTCTTGTCATTTCTTCTGTGGAAACCAGCAGTTCATAAACTGCATCATTGATCCTGTCATAATGCCCCTTCGCATAAGGACAAGCCTCCGGATTGCACTTTGTTTCCTCACAAAAGCAGATCTTCTCTTTCGCTGTCAACGTGATGACCTTATATTTCAGCCCCTGCTTCTTTAACAATCCAAACGCCTGCTCTGCAACTGTCCGGGTAATCGTTTTAGCCGTCAGGTAAAATATCTTTTCCCCTAACCCTTCTCCAACTGCCTTTACTGCCGGGAATACGGTTGCAATCGTTTTTCCCACACCGGTCGGAGCCTGAATAAACAGCTGCTTTTTACGCAGAATTGTACGGTAGACGGATGCGACCAGATCACGCTGCCCTTCCCGATAAGGAAATGGAAACTCTACCTGCTTCACAGATGCATTCCTTTCCCGTCTCCATTCTATCTGAAACCTGGCCCATTTTTCATACTGTCCGGTGATATCCAGAAACCAGTTTTCCAATTCAGCAAAAGAATACTCATATTCAAAATACTTCAACTCTTCTGTTTCCAGCTGACAGTAAGTCATTCGTACCTGAAGCTTCGGAATTTCTTTCTCTTTCCCGTAGATATAGGCATAACATTTTGCCTGTGCCAGATGTACTCCGACCGGTGCTTCCATACGGTCCAGCTCCCGCAGAATCCCTTTAATTTCATCGATGATCACCGCATTCTCCTGCAGAATAATTCCATCCGCCCTTCCCTCTACCTGAAGGTCAAACAGCTCAAAAGGTACCGTTGTCTTCAGCGGTACCTCTGCATGATAATCCAGACCCATTCTCTTCTGGATCTTCCGGTGAATCCGGCTCCCCATCTGCATGGCTTCCTTCTCCGGAATCCCTCCGATCCGATTATCGATATCTCCACTTCGTAATATAAATTCTACCAGATTCCGTACTGAAATCCGAATGATCGGACGATCTTCCATAATTATCTACCTTCCCTGCTGTCCATAATATGGTATTGCTGCTTTCAGTGTAACATATTTCAGGAAAAGAAGGAAGAATACACGGCCATTCCGAAACACCTTTCGGATTTAATTTTGTTTCTTTGTAAGAACCAGCATGGCTATTCCCTTAAGCGTCGCAAACAGAATCCCTGCGCAAACCCATATGATCCACGTCACTTCCCAGCTCTGTGTATATAAGCTGATTCCCAGATATACTGCTGTAATCAGACACCAGTAGATCCTTGAAAAGACAGACAGACGCTTATTCTCCGGACAATAATCTCCTTCCTGCAGAAGCTTCTGATAGCTTTCCTCAATAGAACAGACCCGTACGAAAATATATACAGCCACAGCAACCAGAAGAAAAAGAATTACCAGACTCGTTACTATAATAAGATCTCCCAGCTCCCATGCTGCTGTAAGAAAAAGTGGAATCGCACCGACAATGCAGAGCAATACCCCTACTGCAATACCGGTTCGATATTGTTCTGCAAAACTCTCCTGCCGCAGTCTTATTTCTTCTGCCACTCCGGGCGGAAGAGCAATCATTTCATTTTCCAAAAACTCCCATTTCTTTGCCGGCATTCCTTTTATAATCAGTACAAAAACAGCTATCGCCACTATCAGAAGCAGCGCCGCCATTCCGATCCCTCCCGCCATTTGTTCTGTCAATTTTACATCGGAATAGGCAGACAACGCACCAAGAAAGATCAACAGTACCGGTGAGAGTATCAACGCAGAAACAGCGGCAGCAATGCTTTTACTTGTCCTTCTTACCAAGTCCATATACTCCTCTGCTTCTTCCCTTGTCACTTCTCTTCTCTGCTCCTGAACCGGCTCCGCCGTCACAGGCAGCTGCCCCATCGCATCTTCCTCACATTCTTCTTTTAACAGGTAGTCTGTACTTACCTGAAATATCTGGCTCAGTTTTACAATCTTCTCCAGCTCCGGCGCGGATAAGGAGCTTTCCCACTTCGATATGGATTGCCTGGATACTTGCATCTGATTCGCCAGTTCTTCCTGTGACCAGCCCTTTTGCTTTCTTAAAAAGATAATCTTATCTCCCAACCTCATACTTTATTGCCGTCCTTTCATTTCTTTTTCTGAGAAAAGAATAACATAAAGGTCGGCTGACATCCACCAATTGCACTTGGAAATTGTGCAACCACCGGTTGCAAATACCTTTTATGTACTAAATTCTGTCATATCTCTCCTGTAATGAAGTGCCAGATTCTGTCTCTGCAGAATCGGATTGGTTCGATCCTGAATGGCTATACTCGTGCAAAAGCCTTTCCACAGCCGTTCCATTTCCTTTTCCTTGCCGGAATATTGTCGGATCTTCTCTTCCTCTATTTTCTCACCATGTAATAGAAACCAAGGACGCCCCGCCTGATGAATCAGATACATCTCATGCGTTTTGTCCCGAATCATCCAGTTCTCACAGGGAAGCCGGTTCGCAAAATGATCCGCTATGCAGGTCAGTATTTGCCCTTTCGGTGTAATTTCCGCAAATAAGATTCGATTTTCCAGCTCTCTGAG
>DNJM01000058.1:0-325 GCA_003489085.1 Lachnospiraceae bacterium | reverse complement strand
ATTCGATTTTCCAGCTCTCTGAACCGGACAAATCCGGTAAACAGATGTGCTTCATGCCACACACTCCGTCTCAATTCAAATACCTTTTCCACTCCCGGATGGCTTAAGTGATCCATAATACGCGTACTGTCCGGAATCCTTCTTGCCGCCTGCATCGTTCTCCAAACCGCATCCCCCTTCATCGGATCATTCGCCAATACCGCATAGTACAGAGCCTCATATGCTTCCATTCCCAAATGCTTCTGAATCAGACGTTCTACCAGTATCGCTTTTCTTTCTGAAGAAATACTTTCCTGATATTCACAAAATAATTCCTGTTCCACAG
>DNJM01000223.1 GCA_003489085.1 Lachnospiraceae bacterium | reverse complement strand
TCGCGCAGCGATTTTGTTCAATTTGGAATTTTATGGAAAGGTATTCCCACCTGAATTGTTTTATCATCGTATAGGGCATTATAAAGGATTATGTAAGCCGGATTCGGCAGAGCTACTCCATCTGCTTCTGTGCAATTGGAAGAGTAATACGAAATAGAGCACCTTTGGCTGGAGAGGATTCTACATCCAGAGCTCCACCATGGGCAGTGATAATTTTGCGGGCCAGAGGGAGTCCGATTCCTGTACCATTCTTTTTATATGTAATAAAGGGCTTAAATATTTCTTCCTGCTTCTGAGGCGGTATGCCGCAGCCGGAGTCTGTGATGGTAATCTCCAGAGTGTTTTCGCAGCCAGAGGCATGGAGAGCAATTGTTCCGGGAATATTTCCGCTGCGCTCCGGATCAATGGCTTCCACAGAATTTTTCAGGAGATTGAACAGCACCTCCTTCAGCTGTGTATCATTTCCGGGTATGGTGGGGAGATCCGGTTCAATGTAAGAAGTAAATTCAATGGCCGTATCATTCAGTGAAGCGGCAAAGGACAGAACAATATTCCGAAGAAAAGAAGTCATCGGAATAGAGGACGTTGTCGGTAAAGCATTGTGAAGATAGAGTGAAATATCTGAAAGCAGATCGATCATAAATTCTGTATCCTGGAATAAACTGTCCCAATATCTGTAGGATCTGGTCTCAGGATGTTCATGTTCGATGAGCTGTAGAGTACTGTAAATAACTGTAAGAGGATTACGCAGTTCATGAGTCAGCTGGTTCAGCGTTACAGAGTCGGTGTCGAGCATGTTAGAAATTGTGTTTGTAATCATAGTATCCCGCCTTTCTTGTTACTTCAAGTCTAGCACCGGGATCAGGATTATACAAATAAAATCAAAATACAAATTATGACAAAAAATGTCAAAAAAAGTCATGAGGAGGGAGCAGAGAAATGAAAAAAGAGGATTGTATTTTCTGCAAAATTGCAAATGGGGAAATTCCGTCAGCAACATTGTATGAGGATGAGAATTTCAGAGTGATTCTGGATCTTGGCCCGGCATCAAAGGGACATGCATTGATCCTTCCAAAGGAGCATTCAGCAAATTTATATGAGCTGCCGGATGAAACGGCCGCGAAAGCACTGATACTTGCGAAGAAGATCATCTCACGTATGACCAGGGCTCTTGGATGTGATGGTTACAATATCGTTCAGAATAACGGTGAGGCTGCCGGACAGACAGTGCATCATTTTCATATGCATCTGATACCAAGATATCAGGGAGATCAGGTAGGTCTTGGATGGCAGGTAGGAGAACTGACAGATGCAGATAAGAATGAAATCCTGGAGAAATTTCAGAGTACAGAAGATTAGAGATTAAGGGAAATAGTGTGCCATGGAGAACAATAAGAAAAATATAATACCAGATACGGAGAAAGAAAAAGAATTTAATAAGGTTTACAGAAGATATTCTGCATTGATTTTGAATATTGCATATCAGTATTTGAAAGATAGTCAGTTGGCAGAAGAGGTTATGCAGGAAGTAATGTTCCGTTATTACGTGCATATGAACGATTCTAATCTGGTTTATCTCAAATCATGGTTGTCTACGATTGCAAAGAACCTGTGTATCAATATCCTGAAAAAGAGAAAATACGAGGTCATAACCGGAGAAATTGAGCTGGTCAGTAATTATCGTGATACAGTGCTTACAGAAGCACTTGATCCGGAGGAGCAATATCTGGAGACGGAACGTCAGAGGGTAATCTCAGGGCTCTGCGAGGATATCTTTCGCGAATTGAAGGAAACAAATGAGAAGGAATACTGTGCCATAGAGGCGTTATATCGTGAAGAGAAGGCGAAAAAGGATATTGCAAAGGACATGGATATGACCGAAGGCGCTTTCTACACGATGCTTTGCAGAGCGAAAGCTAAGGTTCGTAAGAAATACGTCGGTCAGTATGAAGAGATTAAAGAATTATGGTGATGAAAAATCGGCTGTTGTAAAACGGGCAGTATTACAGCAGCCGATGCAGATCAGGATATTAAGAATTCACAGCGGATTCAATTAATCCGATAATGGTGTCGATGGAGTCCTGCTGTGGAGATCGTTTCATTGCTTCGATAAAAGTGTTCCGTTCGGCATAGAGTCTGCGGATAGAGGCGAGCAAGGTCTCCTTGCTGAGCTCTTCTTCTTCCAGAACAAGGCTGTATCCCTGGCGCTCGAAGGAGCGTGCATTTAAGATCTGGTCACCGCGGCTGGCATTGGCAGAAAGCGGAATCAGTAGATTCGGTTTATGTAAGGCCAGAAGCTCACAGATGGCGTTCGCACCGGCACGGGAGATAACCATATCCGAAAGGGCAAAAAGATCTTTCAGTTCTTTTTGGATATATTCATATTGCACATAACCCTTCAGGGAAGTCAGAGCTTCATCTACTTTGCCTTTTCCGCAAAGGTGAATCACCTGGAATTCCTGAAGCAGTTCAGGAAGAATCAGCCGTACAGCATTATTAACGGCGACAGAGCCGAGACTTCCGCCGATCACCAGAATAACCGGCTTATCCGCTGTCAGTCCGCTGAATTCCAGAGCGGCGATTTTGTTGCCGCTTAACAGCTCCTGACGAATCGGCGATCCGGTTAAAACGGCTTTGTCCTGCGGCAGATGCTCCAGTGTTTCGGGAAAGTTGCAGCATACCTTGCTGGCAGCCGGGATGGAGAGCTTATTTGCAAGTCCCGGAGTCATATCAGATTCATGAATAATCGTAGGTACATGACGGCGTTTTCCTGCCATGACGACCGGTACGGAAACAAAGCCGCCTTTGGAAAAGATAACATCAGGCTGTAAGGTTTTGATTAATTTATTGGCTTCAGAAAAGCCCTTTAATACACGGAATGGATCGGAAAAATTCTTGGTGCTGAAGTAACGACGCAGTTTTCCGGATGAAATTCCATGGTAAGAAATGCCGAATTGTTCGATGAGATCTTTTTCAATACCGTGGTAGGAACCAATATAATGAATATCATAGTCAAGCTCTTTTAATCGAGGCAATAAAGCAATATTCGGCGTAACATGACCGGCAGTACCGCCGCCGGTGAGGATAATACGTTTCATAAGGTTTCCCTCCTTAATCTATTTCTACGAAATATATTAGCAGATTTCGGGAAAAGTGCAAGGTTATTGGGAAGAAAAGAAAGAAGATTGAGGATAGTTCATGGAGGATCAGAAAAAAACGTTTGATGAGTTTATTGAAGAGGAAAGGAAGAAAACCCCGGAGCAGCTCGAACAGGAAATTCTCTCAGATCCTGAGTATCCCCGGTTGACCCCTACTCCTGAAATGCATGAAAAGCTGTTGGAGCGAATCAGAGTCTATGAAGCAGAAAAGGCAAAGGCAGAAGAAGAACAAAAGAAAAATCAGGAAGAAGCAATTGCCGGGCTTTCGGAAGAGGATCAGAAGGCACTGCGTCTGGGGCGGGAGCTTCTTGCGCAGCAGGAGAAGAACAGCGAAAGTAAGAAAAGAAAAATCCATAGCAGGAAAAGACGGGTTCACCGTGAGTGGATTAAAAGGTCGATGCAGTCTGCAGCAGCAGTTTTGATATTCCTTATAGTAGGGAATACAGCTTTTGGCGAACCTGAGGGAGTGCTGCGGACGATGACGGGGGTATTGGGCGGCAGAGAGCAAAA
The DNA here is from genome assembly GCA_003489085.1 of Lachnospiraceae bacterium. Lineage (GTDB taxonomy): Bacteria > Bacillota > Clostridia > Lachnospirales > Lachnospiraceae > DNJM01. Next base: position 271 of record DNJM01000223.1, on the reverse strand, counting down.
TCGGATAGATTCGGAGGATACGGATAAAGTCTTACTTAGTCAGGAGGTTGGGGAGGAAACAGCCTATCAGGAGATCAAGGATGAATTTGGATTTGACCCTATAAGAATAGTCGGACTTCCGGAAGGATATTATTTTGACAGGATGGAAATGGATAAAGACCTGTGTAATGCAATTGCATTCTATACAAATGGGGAAAAATATATATCCTTTTTTATTCAAACCTACTATATTGATATTAAATCAAATCTTGACATGGAAGATAATAAAAAA
>DNJM01000010.1:9077-13483 GCA_003489085.1 Lachnospiraceae bacterium | reverse complement strand
TTTCCTCTGCCGCCCGGATATTGCCAAAATGAATTTTGACTATATCACGTATTCCACACCGAATACAGCTGCCAGAGAAATGATCGAGGATCCGGAAATCCGCAACAGTGAGATTGCTTTCCCGGATGCAGACATGCTGAAAAACTGTGAGACCTTCTCCTATCTGGGAGATGACAGCACCAATGTTTATAACGAGCTTTGGAGAGAGGTCAAATCCAAATAATAATTCTTGCACTGCAGGAGTGAAACTGATTTATGAAACGAATTTTTTACTATACCATACCGGCGGAATTCGATGGTAAGCCTCTTCTGTATTTCCTGAAGGCGAAAAAGTATTCCCAGCCGATCATCACGCACCTGAAGCGGACATTCAATGGACTTCTGCTGAACGGAAGCTGGGCGCATGCCTGGGATGTCCTGCATACCGGAGACTATCTGACCGTTCAGCTGGTGGAAAATGCTTCTTCTGAAAATATCGTCCCGGTACCAATGGATCTGGCAATCGTCTATGAGGACGAGGATCTCCTGGTGATCAATAAAGCCGCCGGTGTTGCGATCCATCCTTCGCAGGGACACTACAGCAACACCCTGGCAAATGCACTGGCTTATCACTACGGTTCTCAGGGAGAGGCATTTACGTATCGCTGTATCAACCGTCTGGACAGAGACACGACCGGGCTTCTGATTGTCGCAAAGCATATGTACAGTGCTTCTCTGCTCTCACAGATGGCCGCTGATCATCAGCTCGGCAGAACGTACCTGGCCATTGCCTCCGGCGAAATTCCGGAGGAGGGAATGATCGATGCTCCGATCGCCAGAGTAAACGGCTCCACGATCGAACGGTGTGTGGATGAAGAACGCGGAGAACCCGCGAGAACCTATTTTAAGAAAATCTCTTATAAAGATGGCTATTCTCTGGTACAGCTCCGTCTGGAAACCGGACGGACCCACCAGATCCGGGTGCATATGAAGCACATCGGGCATCCGCTGCCCGGCGACTTTCTGTACAACCCGGACTATACCAGAATCCACCGGCAGGCACTGCACTCCTTTAAGCTGTCCTTCCGGCATCCGATTACGGAGGAACCGATGTCCTTCCAGGCACCAATTCCAGAGGATATGAAAGCATTTTTGTAAGAATAGAATAAAACGAATCATGACCACAGAACAGGTGGATTATTTTATTACCATACAACGTGCGCCTCCATGCGCACCAAAAAAGGAGAATTATGATTCATGCAATCATAACTCTCCTTTCATTTATAAACAAAAACTAACTTTTTAGTTCTTCTGCTGTACAGGAACTACAGCATTCTCCGGCTCAACCGGATCACCAACGGTCAGACCTTCGATCTCTTCATCCGGGCAAAGCTCGGTCCATGCCATATCCATAACTTCATCCGCAGTGATACCAGACTTGGTAATGATACCCAGACGGATGTAAAATAGAAGCATCCACTTCTCCATTTTCCAGTGCGGCTACGGTTGCGGCACTGTCCTCAATATTAAGAAATTCTACTTCGGTAGTAGGATCTACACCATACTCATCCAGAAGTCGATAACTGATGTTCTGGTCTGAATTACCGGTACCGTCATGGATCGCAATTTTTTTACCAACCAGATCTTCTACTGTCTGAATATCGCTGTCAGCAGGAACATAAATGGATTTACAACCGATATGAGCGCCGCAGACAAAGGTCATATTGACACCGTTGGTTACAGGAACCAGCATAGTTGCAATATGGTCAGTTCCCCACATACACTGTCCTGTTCCAACAGCTTCCACTACAGAACCACCCTGCACATAAGTAGCATTAATACCATATTCCTGATAATAACCTAACTGTTCTGCCAGATATTTTGCAGATACACATGCACCGCCGTTGAACAGGTAATTGATTTCCGTACCAAATACCGGCTCTTTCTTCATCGCTTCCCAGTCCTCTTCTGAAACCGCTTCCGGACGTTCTGCATCATTTCCTGATGCCTCATCGGATGTATCCAAAAACCAGAAGCCCCTCCATGGCAAATCTGATTCACAGGTACAGATGAATGTCATTACTGCTTTTTGCCACTAAAATGCAGTCTGTTAAGAATTTCATTTCGATACTCTACGAAGGAAGCAGAAGAACGATCCCGCGGATATTCTTCAGAAATTTTAATATCAGCCACCACGCGTCCCGGATTGGCATCCATAACAATGACACGGGTGCCCATGTAGATCGCCTCATCAACATCATGGGTAACCATGATTGCCAGCTGCTCTCTTTCTCTCCAGATCTTCAGAATCTCATCCTGCATTTTCAGGCTGAAAGCGATGTTGTCTTCAACAGTCAGCCACGGGAACAGCGTTGGCTTCTGGAATACCATACCGCGCTCCGGAGATGACTCCAGAATTTCTTTATCATCTACGGTTACCTTTCCTGTTGTAGGATTAATCAGCCCTGCAACCAAACGCAGAATTGTGGACTTCCCACATCCGGATGGTCCGACCAGACTGATGAATTCACCGCTTTTCATCGTCAGGCTGACTTCATTCAGCGCATGCGTAACTTCATCATTTTCTACCTTTGCAAAGCTTTTGGAAACCTCTTCCAGTTTTAAAGTAACATACTTCTTCTCTGCCATTTATTTCAAAACTCCATTCTGCCATCTTAATGCACGACGTTTGATCAAATCCAGAATCTTTGCAACAATGGTAAAAATAAAGCAGACCACAAACAGTGCCGCAAACATCTTATCATAGCTTGACCAGGATTTTGCCCAGGTCATATACCATCCAAGACCTGCCTTCACACCCATCATTTCCGCAATCATGATAGCCGTACATGCAGAACTCATGGCCTGCGTACAACCCTGCAGAATCGATGGCATGGCATGTGGAATAGCTACCCGGAAGACCAACTGGCTTTCATTCGCTCCCAATGTTCTTGCTGCTTCAAAAAATTCCTTATCCACGTTGGAAATACCAGTCATGGATGCAACGGTTACCGCAAACCATGAACCAAGCGCAATGATAAATACCGCTCCGCCGAAAAGAGACGAGGCAACTACCATTACAATCGGAATCCATGTAGATGTAGGGATCGGTCCCAAAAATTTAATGATAGGGTTGACCCAATACCGTACTCTTTCAGAATAACCGCAGGTAGTACCTGTAATCAGACCAAGTGCGATACCGATAAAATATCCCAGAAACAGCAGACGCAGTGTATGCAGTGTACACTCTATCAGATAGGAACGATCAAGCCATGCAATATTCAGAATATAATTCATACAGGGCACAAACGGCTGGGTCAGTATACCTGTTTTTAATGTCAGATAGTCGTATGCTGCAAGCAGCAAAAACAACGCGGAAAATAAAGGGGCTCTGTAACGCAGCTTGTCCAGGATCAGCTTGTCCCCTCCTATTTTCTTTGCAAAAGCAAATATTCCATAAAGAATATATGCGCAGATCAGAATAAGCAATACTCCAAGGTATGTATTCGGATTACTATTCGGACTGCCGTCCGGAACCATCTGATACTCTAAAACTGCAGCAATTCCGCAGATACAGGGCAACACCATGATAATCCAATCCAAAATTTTCTGTCCGCGAGTCTTCTCTTTCTCTTCCAGCTCGCGCAGCTGCTGCCGTGTCAGCTTATGCAGCTGATTTGCATTACCGCTGTTGTGTAAGCGCTGGCCGTTATTTGATGGCGTAAAACACACTCCCGTCTTATTTTTTTGCGAATCACAGGACTTACTGTTCTCTTTTGTCAGCATTGTGTCTCGTTCTTCGCCATTTTTATCCAAAAAACATAAATATTTGCAAACTTTAAATTGTTTTTTATATAATTCTACTTGATTTATTGTATCTTTCTATCATAGCATCGGTGTACACAGAAATTTTCTAATGTGTACATCAAAAAAACTGCCGCACAATCCGTACGACATTTTTTTTCTTCTGCTTTACCGCTTTCTGACCGGCACCGAAATCAGCTTCAGATAATCATCCGGCTCCATACTGGTAAGTGTACTGAGCAGATCCGTCTCAAAAGCATCTCCCACAATCTGATACCCTTCCCCACAGATCACATCCAACAGACGTTCATAGGATTTCCCGATCGACTCGTATGTACCTTTATGATAGGTAACCGCATACAGGCCTCCCCGTCTCCAGAAGGAAGATTGCTCCAGATCCTGACATCCTCTGCAGCGTTCCGGTATCCGGATGGCAAATCCCTCCGTATCCAAAAAGTTTCCCGACTCCAGATTCTCTCTGGATATGATATTGCAGATCGGGTTCTCAAAGTTGATCTCCAGCTCCGTGGACCGCAGGCACAGGCTCAAATAGGTTTCCATATACTGCTTGGTTCCCGGTCCTTTGCAATATTCCGCCAGATACATTTCATCCTGTAAGGTAT
>DNJM01000010.1:666-8806 GCA_003489085.1 Lachnospiraceae bacterium | reverse complement strand
GTAAGGTATAGAATTCCACCTGTTCAAAATCCTGAAAGGCTGCTGCTTCTTCCAGCAGGGACACTCGCTTTTCCAGCTTGCTGCGGATCCGGGCCAGATGTTCTGCTTCTTTTTCCACCCTTTCCTGCTGCTCCTTTAAAATGCGAATGCAGTTCTGAGGCGTTTTCTGCGTCAGATAAGCCTTCACTTCCTTGATCGGCACACCCAGGTTCCGAAAGGTCAGGATCACGTCCATCTCGTCTACCTGCTCCATCGAATAATATCTGTATTCCTGTGCATCCCGTCTGGCCGGAGACAACAGACCGATCCGGTCGTAGTAAATCACATTCTGCTTGGAAATCCCGAACATATCCGCTAACTCTCCGGTAGTTAAATATTCTTTTTCTCTCATATTTCTTTTTTTCCGTATATATTTTTGAAATCTTCTTGACTATATAGTTACTATACCCTTTATAATAAACGAATGAAGAAATCTATGCAAGGATAAGAGGAACTGATATGAAACGAATGACAACCTATTATGACCAAAACAAGAAACTCTTTCACACCATTTTCCATCTGGCATGGCCCTCTATCATCGAACAGGCTCTATTTACCGTTGTACAATATATTGACACGGCCATGGTCGGTCGGATCGGAGCCCATGCATCCGCAGCTGTCGGTCTGACTTCCTCCGTAACCTGGCTGGTCAATGCACCTCTTTTTGCCATAGGAGTCGGTATCCTGGCCTGTATCGCCGAATCCATCGGTGCCGGGAACAGAGAACGTGCCAAAGAATATGGCATCCAGGCACTCTATTTCATCGGTATTCTGGGTGTCCTGAGTACCGCCATTACCCTCAGCATCAGCCCCTTCCTCCCCATCTGGATGGGTGCAGAGCCGGAAATTCACCAGGAAGCCTCTCTCTATTTTTCAATCGTATGCGCGCCGCTTCTGTTCCGTGCGGCTTCTGTGATACTGGGTGCCATCATGCGTGGTGCCGGAGATACCAAAAGTCCCATGCTGGCAAACCTGTGTATGAATCTGGTAAACATGGTTCTGAACTTCTTCCTGATCTATGAGTCCCGCTATATTACGCTGGGAAGTTTCCGTTTCTATCTGCCAAGTGCAGGCCTTGGCGTAGCAGGTGCTGCCATCGCAACAGCCATTTCCTACTGTATCGGCGGTATCTTCATGGCCATTGTGTACTACAGGAATCCGGCTCTTTCTCCCCGCGGCTGCAGTCTTCGCCACAAACCGGAGCTGATCCGCAAATGCCTGCGGATCAGTATCCCTGTCACCCTGGAACGAATCAGTGCAGCCCTGGGGCAGGTCGTTTTTGTGACACTGGTGACACGGCTTGGAACGCTGGCTCTTGCCACCCATTCCATAGCAATGACTGCGGAGCAGGCATTTTACATCCCGGGCTTCGGTATGCAGACTGCTGCCTCTACCATGGCCGGCCAGTCTCTCGGAGAACGCAGCCAGAAGAAATTCCTTCAGACAGCGAAAATCACCACCGGAATGGCAGTCCTTCTGATGACCATAACCGGCGGTCTGCTCTTCCTGTTCCCGGGATTCATGATGTCCCTTTTTACAAAGGACGCTCAGGTAATCGCAGGCGGCATCACCGTACTGAAGATCGTTGCTGTATCGGAACCGTTGTTCGCCGTAGCCATCATTCTGGAAGGAATCTTCAATGGTATCGGCGATACCAAAGCTCCCTTCTTCTTTTCCCTGATTTCCATGTGGGGTGTGCGTATCCTGGGTGCCTGCTTCAGCATCTTCTATCTGCATGCCGGTCTGAAAATGATCTGGGTATTCATGGTCGCAGATAATGTCACACGTGCATTACTGTTAAGCGCCAGAATCCTGAAAGGTTCCTGGCGCCAAAGATTTACAGATTAATTTTCTATATTTCAAAACAGCTTCCACCAATGAATTCCCGCAGAAGGGAATTCGTTGGTACCAGCTCACTTCTGCAGCCTACAAAATAGTCCAGGAATTTCAGAAGCCTCTTGGCTTCTGCATATTCCGGGCAGTCCTTATCAATACCAAAAAGAGCCGGTTCTGCATACTGCTTCAATACCGCAAACTCATAGATCAGAGCCGAATTGAACATCACGTCCGCCTTCTCCTGATAGGGAAAGATATTCTCCTCCTCGCCTCTTCGTACGGTCGGCCACATGGCAATCGTCTGTCTGGCATTGATCCCTCTTGTTCTGGCATCCCTTACAATCCGACGGATCAGCCTGCCGTCCGTAGATGGAATGCGGTTATGTTCATCAATATTCAGCTGCGTCAATGCGCTGATATAGATTTTAAACTTATTTTCGGAAGAAAGCTTATAGGTCAGGGCATCATTCAGGCAGTGGATTCCTTCAATCACCAGTACGTCACTGTCTCCCAGCCGGATTTTATTGCCGCGGTATTCCCGCTTTCCGGTCTTAAAATTATAGCTCGGAAGACTGACCTCCTCTCCTGCCAGCATCTTTTCCAGATCCGCATTGAACTGCTCCGTATCGATTGCCTCCAGGCATTCAAAATTATAGTTGCCGTCTGCATCACGCGGTGAATCCTCCCGGTTTTTAAAATAATCATCCACACCGATGGCATGCGGTACCAATCCATTTACCCGAAGCTGAATCGACAGCCGCCTTGCAAATGTCGTCTTCCCGGACGAGGACGGACCGGCAATCAGGATAAACTTCACATGCGGACGTTCCGCTATCATGGTCGCAATTTCCGCAATCTTCTTCTCCTGCAGCGCTTCCTGTACCAGAATCGTTTCCGCCATGTTGCCCCTGGTTACCTTATCGTTCAGATAGCCAACATTCTCAATCTGCTGCATATCTCCCCAGCGGGTGGATTCCTTCAATACCTGGAACAGCTTCATCTGCGGTTCAAATTCCGGCACCACTTCCGGTGCAGACGCTTCCGGCATCTGAAGCACAAAGCCTTCGTCAAAAGGATACAGAGCAAAATACTTCAGATATCCGGCATGTGGCACCATATAACCATAATAATAGTCTTCAAACTCATTCATCCGGTAGACATTTACCTTGGATACACGACGATACTGAAACAGCCTTTCTTTATCATACATGCCAAGTTCATGAAAAAGGGCGACTGCTTCATCCGTATGAATGGTCTGCTTTTCAATTGGCAGGCATTTTTCTGCCAGCTCACGCATCCTTTTTTCTACCTCTTCCAGGAAACCGGCATCCACCTGCACATCTCCTTCTATCTTACAGTAGTATCCCTTACTGACAGAAAAAAGAATTCTTACATTCCGTACCCTGTCGTGGCCTCCGACATCGTGCACAGCCTTCACCAGCAAAAGCGACATACTCCTCCGATAGGTCGTGTGACCAATCGGATCTGCTGTAGTAACAAATTCCAGGCGGCAATCCTTCTCCACGCACTTTCTCAGCTCCTGCAGCTTCCCATTCACAAAAGCCAGCACAATATCATGTGCATATTCCTTCTGATGCTCCTGCGCAATAGTTTCATAAGTCGTCCCTGCCGCATACTGCATCGGAACCCCCTGTATCGTTACGGTATAGTATTGTGTCGTCGTTTTCTTCGCCATATGGATCCCTCTTTTCTCAGATCATTTGAAACGGATGCCGGATCGGAGCAGTCTCAACCACTATTTCCGGACATTTTGCGTTAAAAAAATGCTTCATATCCTCTATAAAAATGTGTTCCAGCCCATAGTGACCGGCATCAATGATCGAAATTCCCTGTGCCACAGCATCAATTCCCTCATGGTGATCGATATCGCCGGTGATCAGAACCTCCGCCCCTTTCAGCAGTGCGTCCTGCGTCTCTCCTTTACCGGATCCCGGCACGACCGCTGCGCAGCTTACCATCTCTTCCGGGTCACCGAACAGCTTCACCGATGGCAGGGAGAACGTCTCCTTTACAAGGTCACAGCACTCCCTGAGCGTCATGGCTTTCGCAAGCCCGCCCACAGCACCAATCCCCTTATTCTCCATCTGAGGACTTTCTTTTAATACTCTGATATTCTGCAGTCCCAGCTTCTCTGCCGCCAGGGACGCCATCCGCATCACATCATAATTCGTATGCATCGCATAATAGGATATGTCGCTCTGTATTAATGTTACGAGGCGTCTCCCGATAAAATGCCCATCTGTGACATTTTTCAACGGGGAAAAGATCAGTGGATGATGCGTCACCAGCAGATCGGCACCTGCTTCGATTGCCTGACGGACGACTTCATCTGTGGCATCCAGCGCCAGATACACCTTCTTTACTTCCTTTTCCATGCGTCCGGCAAGCATTCCCACATTGTCCCAGCTGCATGCTGCCTGGGGAGGAAATGCCTCCTCGATCCGTTTCATGATATCTTTACAATTCATCTCCTGTCACTCCTTCTGTCCTCCGGTCATCCAATCTTCCATCTGCTATTCTTCCGTTACCTGCGCATAAGCCTCCTGTGCAAGCAAAAGCTCTGCACGCAGCTCTTCTTCCCTCTCCCGGATTCGGCTGCCCGGACGTCCTGCAAGGTCTCTCAGTATCTTTTCCTTCCCGGCCACTTCCCGCTCCAGAAACTCCTTCAGTACCGGATGCTTCTGCTCCAGCAGAAGCCGCCCATATCGGTATTCCATTTCTGTATAGGCCTTTACCGCACCGGAAGCTTTCTGCATCTTCATCATCGGATAATATTTCCCATCCTCATATACCATATCCTCCCGGACAGATACATAGCCATTTGTTTCCAGATACGCTCTTACCTTTGTAATCTCAGACTGCGGCTGCAGGATGCATTCTTCCATCTGTGAAAGAGCTTCCCGCCCTTCCTCCAGTATCCGAATGATAAGATTGCCGCCCATTCCGGCGGCAATCATACAGTCAGCTTCCCCCGGCGTCAATGCGCTCAGCCCGTCTGACAGTCTCGTTTCTATGTAATTACCAAGTCCATGACCGGTAATGTGCTCCCTTGCCCGTTCCAGCGGTCCCTTACGTACATCCATGGCAAATGCCTTCGGACAGATTCCGCTTTCTACGAGATAAATCGGGATATAGCCATGGTCCGTGCCGATATCGGCTGCTGTTCTTCCTGCGGATACCAGTCCTGCCACCGCAGCTAATCTCTTTGACAATTCCATGGCTTAATCCAGATAGTCACGCAGTTTCCGGCTGCGGCTTGGATGGCGGAGCTTTCTGAGCGCCTTAGCCTCAATCTGCCGGATTCTCTCTCGTGTGACATCAAATTCCTTTCCGACCTCTTCCAGGGTTCTGGCGCGTCCGTCGTTCATACCGAACCGCAGACGCAGCACCTTCTGCTCTCTCTCTGTCAGGGTATCCAGTACTTCCCCAAGCTGTTCCTTTAACAGCGTAGCGGCTGCCGCTTCTGCCGGCACCGGAACATTATCATCCTGGATGAAATCGCCCAGATGGCTGTCCTCTTCTTCTCCAATCGGGGTCTCCAGGGATACCGGCTCCTGGGAAATCTTCAGGATCTCACGGACACGCTCCACCGGCATATCCAGCTCCTCTGCAATCTCCTCCGGCGTTGGTTCACGTCCCAGCTCCTGCAGCAGCTGTCTGGATACACGGATCAGCTTGTTAATCGTTTCTACCATATGCACCGGAATCCGGATGGTTCTTGCCTGATCCGCAATTGCTCTGGTGATCGCCTGACGGATCCACCAGGTTGCGTAGGTACTGAACTTGAAACCTTTATTATAATCAAACTTTTCTACCGCTTTGATCAGTCCCAGATTTCCTTCCTGGATCAGATCCAGAAAAAGCATACCACGTCCGACATACCTCTTCGCAATGCTGACAACCAGACGCAGATTGGCTTCTGCCAGCTTCTTTTTCGCCTCTTCATCGCCGTCTGCCATTCTTTTTGCCAGTTCGATCTCTTCTTCCGCGCTCAGAAGCGGAACCTTGCCAATCTCCTTCAGATACATCCGCACCGGATCCTCGATGCTGACGCCCTCCGGCACAGACAGATCGATCTTTTCCATGTCCACATCCTCTTCTTCGGAGAGTACCATATCCAGATCCTCCACTTCCAGATCCACTTCCTCGCCGCCGATTCGGAGCACATCAATGTTCTTCGCTTCCAGATACTCTACTACCTTCTCCATCTGATCCGGCGTAAGCTCCATATCCGCGAAGAAATCCTTCACTTCCTGCTGCTCCAGAATCCCTTTCTTTTTTTTGCCGAGTGCCACAAGCTCTTTCAATTTTTCCTGCAGTTTTACAGCATTTTCTTCCATGTAGTCCATCCTCTCCGCATTTTACCGGATTCCCCGCAAAATGCCTGTTTATATTTTATCCTTAATTAATAGAAATATGCAGTTTTGTGAGGTCCTGCAACGCCCTCTTTTCTTCCACCAGTCTCTGCAGACCCTTCATATCTGTCGGATCCAGCTGCCGGGCTGCATAATCGATACGGTTCTTCTTTACACGGATGATTGTCTCTTTCAGTGCCTTCTCCTGTTCTTCCCTGGTATGAATCTCTTTTAACCGGGTGTGGAACAGCCCGGCAACCTCCCGGTGCTCTTCTTCGTCTGTAAAATGATTCATAATCCGGGCCGGATTCACCTCTTTGCTTTCATACTGGGCAAACAGCATTTCCGCTACCGTATGATAAAGCTCCGTAGTAAAATCTTCCGGTGAAATATACTTCCGGATCTGCTCGAACAGACTGTCATCCTCAATCAGCCATGTCAAAAGCAGCTTCTGGGAAACGCGCACGCCATCCTCCTTCGGCTGTTCTCTTCCGGCTGCCTTCATCGGACGCTTTGCCGGCGCTGCCAGACCGCTTTGTACCGCCATCCGGGCCACCAGCTTTTTCAGTTCCTCATAACCGGTATGGTAGGTATCTGCCACCGCTTCGATATAGTTATTCCGCTCGATCTCCTCTTCAAAGGTTCCCAGTCTTCTGGCAGCCTCCTTTAAAAATTCTGTCTTTCCCTCCGGTGTCCGCATATCATAATTCTTCTCCAGCATTTCCAGAGAGAAAAGAAAGCTGTTTCTTGCCTTTCCAATCCGCTCCTCAAATGCCTCTGCACCCAGATTTTTAATGAATTCATCCGGATCCTTATACGGTTCCATCCGGATGACCCGGGCCGTAATTCCGGCCTCCTTCAGAATCGGTGCCGCCCGCAGTGCCGCTCTGGTTCCGGCTTCGTCACTGTCATAGGTCAGATACACCTCACTGACATATCTGCGGATCAGTTGAGCATGTCCCGCTGTCAGAGCTGTGCCAAGAGAAGCTACCGCATTGGTAAAACCAGCCTGGTGCAGCGATATCACATCCATATATCCTTCGCACAGAATAAAATAGGGCTTCTTCGATATTCTGGCCCGATGCAGTCCATACAGATTCCGGCTCTTATCAAAAACCGGCGTCTCCGGTGAGTTCAGATACTTCGGTTTTGCATCTCCCATGACACGGCCGCCAAATCCGATGACCTTATTATTGGCATCCATGATCGGAAACATGACCCGATTCCAGAATTTATCATAAGCTCCGTTTTTCTCATCAATATTAATCAGTCCCGCCTGCTGAATCAGCTGATCGGAATATCCTTTCAGCTTCAGATAGCGGTACAGCTCATTATTGTATTTTCCTGCATACCCAAGACCGAACTGGGTAATGATCTCATCGGACAGACCACGGTTCTTCAGATAACGATATCCCTGCGCTCCCTGCTCCGTTTTCAGCTGCGCATAATAGAATTTTGCAGCCAGTTTATTGATTTCCAGAAGCTTTGACTTCAGATCTGCCTTTGCCCTGGCCTCCCGGGAATACTCTATTTCCGGAAGATCTACTCCGGCCCGTTCTGCCAGTGCCTTTAATGCCTCTACAAATGTATAATGCTCGTATTCCATCAGAAATGTAAATACATTCCCACCTGCACCGCAGCCAAAGCAATAGTACATCTGCTTTCCGGGCGAGACGGAAAAGGAGGGGGATTTCTCATTGTGGAACGGGCATAACCCGAAATAGCTGCTCCCCTTCCTCTGCATACGCACATAGCCGGAAATCACTTCCACAATATCATTTTTCGCTCTGATCTCCTCGATCAGTTCTTCTGAATAACGCATGTTACTGTACCCCGCAGGTTCTTCAACCGTGCCATGTCTTGGGAATAAACAGTCTCTCGTACTGCGC
>DNJM01000010.1:477-631 GCA_003489085.1 Lachnospiraceae bacterium | reverse complement strand
ACCTGCACCGCAGCCAAAGCAATAATACATCTGCTTGTCCCGGCTTACGGAAAAAGACGGGGACTTCTCGTTGTGAAAAGGACAAAGTCCGAAATAGGAGCTTCCCTTCTTCGTCAGCTTTACATACCCCGAAATCACATCCACAATATCATTT
>DNJM01000010.1:0-154 GCA_003489085.1 Lachnospiraceae bacterium | reverse complement strand
TCACATCCACAATATCATTTTTCAGGCGTACTTCTTCTATAATTTCATCTGAATAATACATACACGCCTTCCTTTCAAAGGCAGCGCACTCCTTACCTGCGCTGTTACCCCTACATATATTATATTCGACAAAACTTCTCGATTTCCTTTATTT
>DNJM01000092.1:7243-7451 GCA_003489085.1 Lachnospiraceae bacterium | reverse complement strand
ATGAAATATAAAAACAATATACTTTCAGAGAAATGGTTGACTTTACAATTAAAAAATGCGATAATGGGTCTAAATTCGGAATTCAAGGAGGAATTTTAGCATGTCAACAAAAGCATATTATCCGATTAGCGAAATCGGAAAAGGAAAACCGGGATTTTCTAAAACCCGTTCCATTATTGAAGCAGCATTTTATGGAAATAACGTAGTT
>DNJM01000092.1:2572-6955 GCA_003489085.1 Lachnospiraceae bacterium | reverse complement strand
GGTTTTTCCAAGACCCGTTCCATTATCGAAGCCGCATTTTATGGAAATAACGTAGTTAAGGTTGAGACGTTAAAAGAGGCATATGAGTTAGCAAAGAATTCTCCGGGAACCATTGTGACAGATATGCCGGTATATAGAGGAGAGGAATTCGGACTGGATAAGGATGCAAAGGTATTGCTGTTCAATGACGGCGCCATTACCGGGCGTTATGCAGCAGCCCGCCGTATTGCAGGAGAACCGGGTGTAGATTGTGAAGCACTGGATAAAGTGGTTATGGATGCGGTCTACAGCTCCCGTTGGAAAACCATGTATCATGCAACCTGCTATGCGGGACTGGATCCGGAATTCATGGTAAAGGTACATCTTCTGATTCCGGAAGGAGAGGAGAACATCATGTATTCCTGGATGCTGAACTTCCAGTATATGTCCGATGAATACGTGAAGATGTATAAGAATTCCAAGCCGGTTGGAGACGGAAAAGAGCCGGATATCTATATTTTCTCCGATCCGCAGTGGGTACCGGTTGAGAATCCGGGTGTAAGCTTTGAATGCTTAAGCGATCCGGCAAAGAAGACATTATGCTATTTTAATACAGAGACGAACTGTGCATGTATCCTGGGTATGAGATACTTTGGCGAGCATAAGAAGGGTACTCTGACCATGGTATGGGCAATCGCAAACCGGAATGGCTATGCTTCCTGCCACGGCGGACAGAAGGAATACCTGCTGCCGGACGGTTCCAAATATGTTGCATCCGTATACGGCCTGTCAGGATCCGGCAAATCTACTCTGACACATGCAAAGCATGGCGGAAAATACGAGATCAAGGTTCTGCATGATGATGCATTCATTATTAATACCGATACTTGTGCATCCATCGCAATTGAGCCGACGTATTTCGATAAGACAGCGGATTATCCGACCGGATGTGAGGACAACAAGTATCTGCTGACAGCACAGAACTGTTCCGCAACGCTGGATGAGGATGGCAAGGTACAGCTGGTAACAGAAGATATCCGTAACGGCAACGGACGTGCGATCAAGTCCAAATTATGGTCTCCGAACCGTGTGGATAAGATTGATGCTCCGGTAAATGCCATCTTCTGGATTATGAAAGACCCGACCATCCCACCGGTTGTAAAATTAAAAGGTGCGGCGCTGGCGTCTGTCATGGGTGCAACTCTGGCTACAAAGCGTTCTTCCGCAGAGCGTCTGGCTCCTGGTGTAGATCCGAACAAGCTGGTTGTAGTACCATATGCAAACCCGTTCAGAACCTATCCGCTTGCAAACGACTATGAGAAGTTTAAGAAGCTCGTTGAGGAAAAGAATGTAGACTGCTATATCGTAAATACAGGAGATTTCATGGGTAAGAAGGTAAAACCTGCCGATACACTGGGAATTCTGGAAGCCATTGTAGAGAAGCGGGCAGAATTCAAGCAGTGGGGACCATTCTCCGATATCGAGATCATGGATTGGGAAGGATTCGTTCCGGATCTGAATGATGAGGACTATAAAGCACAGTTAAAGGCTCGTATGCAGGATCGTGTCAACGAGGTAGAAGCATTCGGAGTAGAAAAGGGCGGCTATGACAAGCTTCCGGAGGAAGCCGTAGATGCACTGAAAAAACTGGTTGCAGAGCTGGCATAGTCATAAAAATGGCACAGAAATAATAGAACACTGACGAAAAGGGCATTGCCTGGGAGGAAAAACTCCGGGGTGATGCCTTTTTATCGATATGCCTTTTGGGGCAATTGTAGGAGGCCCAGGGCAGTTGACGATCGGACAGAGGTGTGTTATAGTTCAAAATAGACAGGTTTCTCGAGGAAACCAAAACCAGAACGTAAAAAGGAGAATAGACATGAAGGCTTATGAGAGAATGCTGAAGTACATCGTGGTACGGACACCAAGTGATGGAGAAAGCGGAACCACACCAAGCTCCCAGTGCCAGTTTGAATTGGCTGATATGCTGGTGGAAGAATTGAAGGAGCTGGGTGTAGAGAATGCATCTGTGGATGAACAGTGCTTTGTATATGGCATCGTTCCGGCAACACCGGGGTATGAAGACAAGACAAAGATCGGATTCATCGCGCATATGGATACCGTTTCTGAATTCTGTGATCACGAGATAAAACCAATTCTGACGGAGAACTACAACGGCGAGGATCTTCCGCTTGGAGACAGCGGCCGTGTGCTTACGGTAAAGGATTTTCCACATCTGCCGTCATTAAAAGGGCGTACACTGATTACATCTGACGGTACTACAATTCTGGGTGTGGATGATAAAGCAGGTATTGCGGAGATTATGACATTGATCGAACGTCTGCAGGAGGAGAAGATTCCGCACGGACAGATCAGTGTGGCATTTACACCGGATGAAGAGGTAGGAACCGGAGCATCCCATTTTGATATTGAAAAGTTCGGAGCAGAGTATGCGTATACACTGGATGGAGACGGAGAAGGAGAGATCCAGTACCAGAATTTCAATGCCTGTGAGGCTACATTTGAAGTAAGGGGCTTTAATGTTCATCCGGGAGCGGCAAAGGATGTTATGATCAATGCGGTTCTGGTGGCAACGGAGATCAACAGCATGCTGCCGGGCTGCGAGACACCGCGCCATACCTCCGGATATGAAGGCTTCTATCACCTGCTGAGTATCCATGGGGATGAAGCGAGTGCGAAGGTACACTATATGCTGCGGGATCATGATCTGCATTCCTTTGAGGCAAGAGAGAATACACTGCGCCATATTGAGAAAATTATGAATGAAAAATGGGGCGAAGGAACCGTCACACTGACGATTAAAGAGCAGTACCGCAATATGGAAGGCATTATTGAGGGATGCATGCATCTGATCGAGAATGCCAGAGAGGCATGTAAAAATGCAAACGTGCCGGAAGATATTTCCCCGATCCGCGGCGGTACAGACGGCTGCCAGTTATCCTTCCGGGGACTGCCGTGCCCGAATCTGGGAACCGGCGGACATGGCTACCATGGCCCTTATGAGCATGCGGCCGTAGAAGGCATTGAGAAGGCAACGGATGTGATCGTAGAACTGGTAAAGATTTACGCAAAATAGGTCATACGGGTGAGATCAATATTGTTATAGTCTTTACAAATAGAAAAGAATACAGTATAATACTTATAGGCAACCTGGGATGTTCGATAACTCTTGTAATTTTGAACCTACAAAACTTTAAACGGGAAACTTATTATCTCTGTAATATGTCAGGCCTCCGATTAGCAGTGGAAGACAGAAAAGCAGATGCGGTTACCCACCTAGCCGAATCGCTAGGAGTCAAAATACAGGAGCCGGCATTTTGGGGATGTACAAAAGAAAAAAGCAGCTGTTCTCGGACAGCTGCTTTTACCATTTCATGGCAGAATTTCTACAGAAAAGCATGTCGGGCGACGGCAGAACATACATATAAAGAAAAGGTTGTACGAAGAGTTCGGAGTATGAAGATAGAATGGAAGAAGATTCATTGGAAAGAAAAATATACCTATGCGGTTCTGTGCGTAGTGGTATGCATTTTGTTGTTGGCTGTGGGTCTGGGAAAAGGGCAGGAAAAAGTCCAGGAGAAGAAAAAGAAACCGGCTGCAGAGAAAAAAGAAGAACAGCCGGAAACAGAAACAGTTTATGAGGAGCCATTGATGCGGGTACTGATCCGGGGGGACGGTTTTGTGGATGAGGTGCATCCGATGGTTTCTCTGCAGGCAGCCGGAGGAATGAACATTGAGACAGGAGGGCAGCTGGAGCAGACGACGCCGGGGGAGACAGTCACAATTGCACCGGATCATCCCTGGTTTCAGAGCGGTGTCATCCGTTTTTCCGTAAGAGAACAGGGAGACCGGATCTGTATCTTGAATCTGCAGAGAGGATATGGTGTGCCGGCATATCGAGGAATACTGGAATTAAGGACAACAGCGGAAGGGATTGCCATTGTCAATGAGCTGCCGATGGAAGACTATCTGTGCGGTGTGGTGCCGAGTGAGATGCCGGTATCCTATGAGATAGAGGCGCTGAAGTGCCAGGCAATCTGTGCGAGAAGCTATGCCTATAATCAGGCACAGGAAATGGCTTATCCGGAATATGGTGCGCATGTTGATGACAGTACGGCATTCCAGGTGTACGGAAATTCGGCAGAGGCGGAGAGCTCTAATCAGGCAGTAAAGGAGACAGCGGGGAAGCGGCTCTTTTATCAGGGACAGGTGGCAACGGCATATTACTATTCTACATCCTGCGGGCGGACAACGGATATGACGGCCTGGGGAGCAGAGCGGAATGAAGCGAATGCATATCTGACTTCTGTAGCAGTGGCAGGTGCAGCGGGGGACTATGAAAGCGGGCTTCCCTGGTACCGGTGGGACGCCGTGTTTGATAAG
>DNJM01000092.1:0-2286 GCA_003489085.1 Lachnospiraceae bacterium | reverse complement strand
GGACGCCGTGTTTGATAAGGAAAACCTGGGCAATCAGATCAGTCTGCAGACCGGAACCCAGATTGGTACCTTAGTCAGCCTTGAGGTGACGAAGCGCGGAGCCGGAGACATCGCATTACAGATCCAGGCGTCCGGTACGCTCGGCAGTGTGACAGTGGAGACAGAAAACCGGATTCGCAGGGCACTTGGAGGAAACTATTATCAGATTACGAAGCAGGACGGAACAGTGACGGATGGACGGGAGCTGCTTCCAAGCGCATTTTTCACGGTGGAGGATCAGGGAAGCCGGATCGTGCTGCATGGCGGCGGATTCGGCCATGGGATCGGAATGAGCCAGAATGGAGCGAATGCAATGGCGGCACAGGGGCTGTGCTGTGAGGAAATATTGAAGTTCTTTTATACAGGTGTGGAAGTGCGATAGACAGAAAAAACTTTACGAACCGATGGTTTCATGGTATGATGCAAAAAGAATCAGATGGAGAGAACGTAAATGAGAAAGCTATATAAAATGATTACAAGATTTATGGATTATACGGCAGAAGACCATATAGGTGCTTATGCGGCGCAGTCAGCATTTTTTATGATGCTGTCACTGATTCCGCTTCTTTTGATGCTTCTGACACTGGTTCAATATACACCGCTTACTAAGGCGGATATCATGATTGCCATTGAGCGGATTTTTCCCAGCTCACGAAATACCGCTACGTCGATTGATATCTGGCTGATTTCTATTGTAAATGAAGTCTATAATCAGTCCAAAGCGGTTGTGCCGGTAACAGCGCTGGCGGCCTTCTGGTCAGCAGGACGGGGCGTGCTGGCAATTACAAACGGGCTGAACTGTATCTACGATATTCAGGAAACGAGAAATTATATTTTTCTGCGGATCCGGTCGGCGTTCTATACACTGATCTTTGTGGTCTTGATCGTATTTTCGCTGCTGCTTCTGGTATTCGGTAATACGATCAGCATCTTTGTCAATGCGCATATACCGATCCTGCAGCATGTAATGGATCTCCTGATTGGCATACGCTCGATTCTGGCGCTTCTGGTTATGGTATTCTTTTTTATACTGATTTATCGGTTTCTGCCGAATCACAGAAACCGGATGTACAAAGGTAAACTGATAAAACAGCTGCCGGGCGCACTGTTTACGGCGGTGGGCTGGATGCTTTTATCCTTTGTGTTTTCTATTTATGTAGATATTTTTAAGGGATTCACGAATATGTACGGAAGTCTGGCAACGATTATATTGCTGATGCTGTGGCTGTATTTTATCATGTATGTGCTTCTTTTGGGCGGAGAATTGAACATTGTGATCGAGGAAAAGAGGGGATAACGGATGAAATTTTGCGGTGCGGCAGGAAAAAGCTTGACATAAAGTGCGGATATGGTACAATATTTAAGATAGTTTTACATGACAAAAGGCGATGAATGTGTCAGTAGACTGTTGCTTTTCTAACAGAGAGAGAGGATCACTGGCTGGAAATCCTCTTTAGTTCAGAGCAGGAGTTGAATTTCCCACAGGAGCTTCCGGATAGAAATGCGGATCAGGTTATATGCAGCCTGGAAAGCAGAGTAGATCCGGACGTGATACGCACGTTACGCGTGAAAGAAGTGCCCGCACCGGCTGCGGGAATTAGGGTGGTACCGCGATTGACCTCGTCCCTTTATGGGGATGAGGATTTTTTTTACCAATATATAAGGAGGAGCAGAATGGAAAGTAAATTAAAAAGCATCAAAGACGAAGCGGTCAGGCTGATTCAGGCCGCGGATGTGCCGGAAAAGCTGAATGACGTACGTGTCAGATACCTTGGTAAAAAGGGAGAATTGACCGCCGTATTAAAGAGTATGAAGGATGTGCCGAAGGAAGAACGACCGAAGGTAGGACAGCTGGTGAATGATACCCGTGCAGAGATCGAAGCGATCCTGGAGGAATCCAAAAAGAAAATGGAAGAAAGGCTTCGGGAAGAGCGGTTAAAGGCAGAAGTAATCGATGTGACACTGCCGGCGAAAAAACAGCTGGTAGGCCATCGTCATCCGAATACAATTGCGTTGGAAGAGGTAGAGAGAATCTTTGTCGGCATGGGCTATGAGGTGGTCGAGGGACCGGAAGTAGAGTATGACGAATATAACTTTGAAAAGTTAAATATTCCGGCAAACCATCCGGCAAAGGATGAACAGGATACCTTCTATATTAATAAAGAAATCGTACTGCGTACACAGACTTCACCGGTACAGGCACGTGTGATGGAACAGGGCAGACTGCCGATTCGTATGATTGCACCG
>DNJM01000201.1:8361-9608 GCA_003489085.1 Lachnospiraceae bacterium | reverse complement strand
CAGATTATAATCCTGATATCTGGCGCTCTCGTAGGCCAGCGTCCCGATTCCCGGATAGGAAAACACGGTCTCCACCACAAACGTACCGCCAAGAACATGCGGCACAGCAATCGCCATAATGCTGAGATACGCGGGCAGCACATTTCTCAGACAGTGCCAGAAAAGGATCCGGCGCTTGTTCAAGCCTTTTGCTTTTGCCAGAAGCACGTAGTCCGCCCGCACTTCCTCCAGGAGCTTATTTCTTATCATGTATGCATAATACCACAGATGCTCAATCGTCACGATCGCAAGCGGCAGGATCAGATGGCGGACCCGGTCTCCGATGTCATTAGCCCTGCCGGTAGAGTAAGCCCCGCTGCTCGGCAAAACCCGCAGCGTGACAGCAAAGATCAGAATCAGCACAAGCGACAGCCAGAATTCCGGGATACAGCTCGATACCGTCCCAAGCTTACACAGAATCCGGTCAATCCACCGGTCCTCATGCCATGCGCAGAAAACGCCAAGCAGCAGCGAACCCACAAAAATACACAGAAACCCAATGCCGCCAAGCAGCAGCGTGTTTACGATTCTGCCGCGGATGACTTCGACAACATCCCGTTTGTATTTAAAAGAAATGCCAAAGTCCCCGTGAAACGCGTTTTGCATCCACTTCACATACTGTACATGAATTGGCTCGTCCAATCCAAGCTTTTCCATTGCCCACTCACGCTCTTTGGGGCTCATTTTTTCTGTACGATCCCCGTAATAGGAAACGAGCGGATCTTCCGGCGCCAACCGTGCAACATAAAAGACGACAGCAGACAAAACCAGCACGCTGAATAGAAAAATGAGGAGCTTTTTTCCATAATAGAGAGCACGGTTACGCTTTCTCATCTGTACTTCCCCCTTTGTACGGTCTCAACACAAAATGTCCCGGCAAAACCTCCACAAACTCACCGGCTCCAACCTCGTCTTCCTCATAGACCTGCAGCTTCCTTGCCCGCTCCCGGACCGGGTCCGGCACCGGGATTGCCGAAAGCAGCGTTTTCGTGTAGCTGTGCAGCGGATTGGAAAACAATTCCTCTGCGGGCGCAAGCTCGACCAGTCTTCCATGGTACATGACGCCGACCCGGTCACAGAGGTATTCCACCATCGCCAGATCATGCGCTATGAATAAAAATGTAAATCCATGCTCCTGCTGCAGATGCTTGAAAAGATTGATGACCTGCGCCTGTATGGACACATCGAGCGATGCCACCGGTTCATCC
>DNJM01000201.1:0-8076 GCA_003489085.1 Lachnospiraceae bacterium | reverse complement strand
CTGCCCTCGCAATGGAAAGTCTCTGTCTCTGTCCGCCTGACAGCTCCGGCGGGTAACGGTCCAAGAAGCTTTCATCCAGACCTACATATTTCATTTGAAATTTCGCTTCCGCGCGGCAGCTGCCTCTCGGCGGAGTCATATGATGAATTTTCATCGGTTCCGCAATGATATCCGCGGCTTTCATTCTCTGATTCAGGCTGGAGGCAGAATCCTGAAAGATCATCTGGCGTCTCATCTGGAGCATGTTTCTGTTCGCCCGAAACGCTTTTTTCTCACAGATCGGAATCCCGCGGTACAGCACTTCCCCCGCAGACGGCTGATAAATATTCATCAGGCATCTTGCCACCGTCGATTTCCCGGAGCCCGATTCCCCTACTAGGCCGAAGATTTCCCCTTTATAAATCTGAAAGGAAACGCCATCCACCGCACGGATGACTGCCTTTTTAGTCAGATGAAACTGATGCGTCAGATTTCTCACATCAATCAGAACTTCTCTGCTTAATATGTTTTCCTTCTGCCGTGGGAATGCGTTTTGTTCTTCGTTCCCCGATGCTTTTTCCGTAGTCAGTGAACCTGTTTTACGCCCTCCCAGGCTCTTCCTTCCAACAGGCGCTATGATCTTCGGCGCCCGTTCATCCAGGAGCCAGGTGGCCGCATAGTGGGTATCTGTGATCTGGAACATGGGCGGCATTTCTTCGTAATCGATTCCGAGCGCATATTCATTCCGGCAGGCATATGCGTCCCCTTTCGGCGGATCTACCAGCGTAGGCGGCATCCCGGGGATTGTATAGAGGCTGTTCTTTCCCTTCGAAAGTGCAGGCAGGGAGCGCATCAGCCCCCACGTATAGGGATGCCTCGGATCATAATAGACCTCTTCCGCCGTTCCGATCTCCACGATCTTCCCTGCGTACATCACTGCCACGCGGTCAGCCGCCCTTGCCACTACCCCGAGATCATGGGATACCAGAATCGCTGCCGTCCCCAGCTTTTGCTGCACCTCCCTCAGAAGGTCCAGAATCTGCGCCTGAATCGTCACATCGAGCGCCGTCGTCGGCTCATCTGCAAACAGAATATCCGGATTCGACGCCAGCGCAATCGCCATCACACTTCTCTGCCGCATACCGCCCGAAAAGTTATACGGATAAAGCTGATACCGCTCCTTTGGATGTTCGATTCCGACCAGCTCCATCAGCTCGATCACCCTCTGATAGACCTGCTCTCTTGTCTTCTTTTTGTCGTGCACCAGAACTGCCTCCGCAATCTGCTGCCCGACCTTGATCGTGGGATTCAGAGAGGTCATCGGATCCTGAAAAATCATAGAGAAAACCTTGCCCCGAAGCTTCTGCATATCCCGCTCTCTGTAGTTCGTGATATCCGTTCCGGCAATCGAAATGCTCCCGGACTTTATTCTTGCGCTTGCCGGGAGAAGCTTCATGATGCTTTTGCACAGTACGCTCTTTCCGCACCCGGATTCTCCCACGATCGCCAGCACCTCTCCCCGTTTCAGCGAAAACGAGACATTCCGGACCGCCTGCACCTCGCCTGCCGGGCTGTCAAAGCTGACCGACAGATGTTTTACCTCTAAAAGATTCTCCATTTCAGACCTCGCAATCTGTCCTTATCTGAGTATAAACGTTACTGTTCAAATACCAGGACGAGAAGTACATCTGAATGTCTGCAACCTCTTACCGTTCGTCTACAAGTTCTAAGGGTCCAGAATGCCTCCTAAGGACTTGTAAAGACTCACTTTACGAGCTTGCAGACATCCAGACGTACTTCTCTAAATAGCGGCTAGCGATATTAACACGATGAAACGCTCTGCCCGCTACCCAGCTATCGTCCACTCTGCCACATTCCAGAAGATTCCGACGCCATGGTGTCCCATAACCGTATCCGGATCAATTCCCTCAATCGCGGCATCCGCAACATAGTTTGCATCAATGTAGCAGATGAATGCAAATGCAGGGTCATTGGCCAGCTCCACCTGGAACTTGTCATATGCTTCTGCACGAACCTCCGGATCATCCGACTCGCGAGCCTCAGTCAGATACTGATCCACCAGCTCATTGGAATATCCTGAATAATTGGCTCCCTTATCCGTACCAAACACTTTATACGTATGGTCGTCTGCATCAAACGGGCTGCCCCATCCAATCAGGTATGCCATCTGTCCGCCCCAGTCAACCTGCGCCGGAATTTCAACCGTTACATCCATACCGATCTGCTGAAGCTGCTGAGCCGCAATCTGTGCAATGTCAATACGTACCTGATCCCCGGCGCCAACACTGATCACAAATCCAACCTTTTCTCCGTCCCGATAATAGAATCCGTCATCTCCCATCTCACAGCCGACTTCCTCCAGGACAGCCTTCGCTTTCTCCGGATCATAATCATAATGCTCCACTTCTTCGTTGTTATAGATGTTTCTCTGAAGCGGTCCATATGCCGTCATGCCCTGTCCCAGAAGAACTGCATCGATGATAGTCTCACGGTCAATACCGTAGCACACCGCCGGAATAAGATCCCTGTTCTTCTGCCAGTATTCATTCCAGAAATTAAAGAGAATTCCACGGTAATCGGAAGTCTTCATATCATAACATGTATACGATTCGTCCTCCGTAAATGTCGCAGCATCCTTCGGAGTCAGCAGCGCCAGATCCAGCTCCCCGGATCTCAGCTGCAGCGCTTTCGCGTTGTCATCCGGGACGATCTTAAATACGATGGTGTCAATATTCGGCTCTCCCTGAAAGTAATCCTCATTCTTCGTCAGGGTAATCGCCTGGCCCTCATCCCAGCCGACAAGCTTGTACGGGCCAGTCCCGACCGGATTGCGGAAAAAGTCAGATGTCTGCATGTCCTCACCCTCCAGAAGATGCTTCGGGAGGACCGCCATCGTCATATAGTCCAGGAACGCCACATTCGGAGCCGTCAGCTGAAAAGATACCGTGTGCTCATCTACCACTGTGATCTCTTCTACGTCCTCATAGTTCGGCGCATTCTCTGAGCCATTCTCCGGATCCATGATCGCCTCAATGGTAAACTTAACATCGTCAGCCGTAACCGGCTCTCCGTCATGCCACTTTGCATCCTCCACCAGATGGAACGTATAGGTGCAAGTCGCCTCATCAAACTCCCAGCTTTCAGCCAGACCCGGAACCACCTGGTTCTCTCCGTCATGCGCCGTCAGGCCGTTAAAGATCAGAATATTAATCTCCCCGTGCTCATCCATCGCCGGATTGATCCTGGTATAATCCCCACTGCCGTATATCAGTGTCTCACTGCTTTCCTCTGCAAATACGCCGGACGCCGGAACAGCAGCCAACACACACGCCAGAAGGAGCTCTGCCAATCTTACTCTCTTTTTCATCTCGATATTCTCCTTATCCTTTCCATCCTCAGTATCCTGTCTCATACCCATGAAAAATCAAACAAAGAAGTCAGACCGAATAGGAATGACACAGTGCACCAGTACAACATCCGTTAAAAATCCGGCCGCGAAATGTTGTACCGTCCATTACTTTGCGCATTCAAACATGTTCTGCCTAAGTCTATCAAAGAATCCTTCATCCGACAAGCTCCCCGGGGGGATACAATTTTGCATTTCAGCTTTATGCAGTCCGATTTGCACCGAAGTGCCTACCCAACTCTTATGGCTTCACCTGTACCAGAAAATTTCAGAGAGACTTTATCTGTCTGCGTGTAGCCTTTTTGCATAATCAGATTTCTTTCCTGACATTTTGCCCATCTGAATTAGCTATGTAATAAAAAGAATCCTCATGATTTCTGAATATCTGATTGCCTACATATTTCATCCCTATCTTCTCTAGTACTTTTCTGGATGCTATATTTTCCGGTTGTGCCATCCCGTAAATTCCCTTGATAGCAGTAGAGGCAAATGCCTCCTTAATCATTTTCCTTCCAAGCTCCGTTGCGTAACCCTTGCCCCAATAAGGTACTCCCAACTTAAATTCAATTTCTGGCTCGTCCGTTTTATAAGGGTTTAATCCACATAATCCAATCAGTTGACTTGTTTTTTTCTCTATTACTGCCCCGTGAAAACAATCCAATGTTCTAAAATCCTTATCCATCATATATTTGATGTATGCTTCCGTTCGCTGTTTATCCCAGGGATTATTTCTATCCTTTGTATATGTATGAACTCTACTATCTGACATAATCAGAATCAATCCATCAATATCATTCAGCTTGTACTGACGAACGACTAATCTCTCTGTTTCAAAATATAGATACATCTGCAAATCTGAAGCCTTTGCGCGTGTAAGAGTTAAACCAGTTTTCAAATTTTCACCTCTGCTATTCCGATTTATATCGGACTCCATAATTTCACTATTTCCTGTTTCATAACACCTTTCCGCAACCAATTCTCCAATCAAATCCCATTTACTCTAAAACATTGAGACCTGATATCCAACAAAATCCGATGATAGTACTCCCATTTTTCCGAAATTTCCATATGTGCTATACCTCTAATTCATACAAAGCCATCGATCTTCCGTTTGGATAGTCGATAATATCCACGATTTCGAAACCTGCGTTCAAGTAGATTTTCCCCACTGCCTTTTCATCTAATGCAGTATCCAGGCGAATATATTGGTGTTAATGCTCTCATAAACTGTCACAGAACAGATACCGCTCACTGACACGGCTTTGCTCTTAATTCTGTCACTCAGATTTGTTTTGTGAGCCGGTGCTATGTCCGGCTCCGGTTTATTCTATAATTCTATGTAGCTGGATAACGTTTTTAGTGCATCTGCGATGCATACCGCATCAACTTCAGATACTCCCGCACGGCACAGGCTTTCTATGTTCCAGAATCTGTCTGCCGGAGTGCTTAATTCCACGCCGATCTCCCAGTTTGGAACACAGAGGAACCACCCATTTATCTGCTGGCCAAAAATCAGATGGTAGCTTCCTCCCCTTATGCACATAGTCGCTTCATAAGGCTGCTGCCTCAGTTGGATCCGGGAAATATCCCCTTCCCACACCTGTTGTTTCCGCTTCCCTTCCCTGTTTAATGCTGCTTTGAATCGAATTCCCTGCATATCATTCACCGCCTTCCTGCATCTCATGCCCAACAACAAACCGAACCATATGGTCATCAATGATACGTTTTTGCTGCTGGCTTCCATACATTAGGCTTTTTTCACATATGCGATTGATAAGCCTTGGAATACCGGTGGAGACCTTAAAAACTTCATCCATTGCTTTATCACTGAAAATATCCCGGCTGCATCCTGCATACTCCAGATGGGACTGGATGTATTGCGCAGCCTCGGACCGGTCCAGATGTGGGAGTACGCACCGGATATCGATCCTCTGTCGCACGGCAGCATACCTCTGCAGCCGCAGCTTGTCTGTCCATAGTTCCGTCTGTCCCACAAGTACCAGCGCCAGCGGACTCATCGAATCATATTTATAGTTGAGGAGAAAACGAAATTCTTCCAGGGTCTCTTTCTCCAGCAGGTGTGCCTCATCCAATACACAGACAACTTTTTTTCCCTGCACACCCCGGATGATCTCGATCTCCTTCTGCAGCTGGCGCTTTGCATCCCCACGGTAAAAACGCGACTCAAGGCCAAGCTGGTCAAGCATCCCTTTGTAGAACCATC
Source organism: Lachnospiraceae bacterium (assembly GCA_003489085.1). GTDB lineage: Bacteria > Bacillota > Clostridia > Lachnospirales > Lachnospiraceae > DNJM01. The sequence continues at coordinate 2,446 of DNJM01000201.1, read as the reverse complement.
TCGGCGTAAGCTTTGAATCAGAAAGATACAGCAGGATATAACTATCCCTGGGCAGACTGGCCGCAAATTTCCTGATCAGTGTGGATTTCCCGCAGCCTGCATCTGCTGTAACTACGGCAAACAACTGTCTGTCTGCCACGTATGCCAGCCGACCAAGCGAATCTGCCATTGCATGGGACTCATATAGGTATTCTGGTGGGATATCCCGGGTGAACGGCGTATGCTCCAGCTGATAAAACGCTTCATACATTGTCGGACACCCCCTTCCGGTAGGAGCCGAAGGAAATAGCCCCCTGCGCAAGCTCCTTTTCTCTCCGGTTTTTCTCAAGAAGAGCTTTCAGCATGCGGGAACTTTCCGGTTCTTTTTCCTGCATAAACTCAGGAAGCGCAGGCTTTTTGCTGCAGTGCTCACCGATCACAGCAGGCTCTGCATCAAACGGCGGTATCCCGTCTGCCGATACCGTGATCCGGCCTGGTGCCATTGGGTCGTAAGCTATGGACACCTTTTTCCCGGCAAGTGTCACCCCGACTTCATAGCGCCTGCCCTGGAAACTGATGCAGCCGCTGTTGTCTGTCATTCGTTTTTCATGGTGCAGAAAAGCTTCGTTTACACGGGCTGTGTCCAGGAACACCAGGGCCCTGGTATCACGGTTCCATTCCTGCTGCGGCGTAATCCCAGTGCCTCGTTCCGGTACGCCAAGGCTTTTATAATACTCAGCGATTCCCTCATGCGGTTTCTTGTGGTAGTAGGACTCCAGCCATACTTCCCACCACTGGTTCAGTTCCTCCAGTGTTTTTATTTTCTGGGCCTTTGCTTCAGCAAGGAACGAATTGACAAACCGGTTGAATACTTCCACACCGCCTTTGGTCTGCGGGCTGTAAGGACGTGCATGGACCACACGGATACCAAGCATGGAAAGGCTCTGGAGCAGCTGCCGTGAAACGTATTGTTTCCCATTGTCGTTCAGCGCCGCATCCATTTTCCCCCAGCGCAGAATCGCCTGCCGGTAGGTTTCTTCTACAATGTATGCTTCCTGGCTGTCATACCAGCCGGATGCGAGTACCATGCGGGAATGCTGATCGATCACCACTGAGAGGTACGTCTGTACCATCGCGCCGCCTTTTCCGATTGGAAGTTTCGGCCCGTATTTCAGATCGGCCTCAGTCAACATCATACGGTGAGGCTTACAGTAACGTCTGGCGGAGCTTTTCCGTACTTCCGTATAGCGTTTCATATGCCGTTTTCCAAAGCCTGCATCATAAAGATGCCTTTGCAGGGTAGAGCGCTTTAGTACGCCGGATTCCACCAGCCCCTCGAGCTCCAGAATCAGGATGATCTGATTAATGGAGCGTGTCGGTACCTCCCTCTTTAGCTGGATTGCCTCCGCTACAAGACTGTCAAAGTTATCCGGGAGTGCCTTGCTGCAGCGCATTTCACGGTTCACCGGCCTGAGTCCCGGGAATCCGTTGCTGCGGTAGGCATTCTCATAACGGTACAGGCTCCGGACAGAGACCTGGTTCTGCTGTGAGATTTCTTCCCGGAGCTGCTGCTTTTTTGCGGGATCAAGCCCCTCTGCAAGAAGAGGGGCGATCATCCGGAATCGGTTCAGGGCAGTATCTTCCTGCCATTTCTTTGCTTCATTCATCTTAGCTGTTTCCTGCATGATGACCACCTCCATAAGATTTATGGACTCATCATACCTGGATACAGCAGGGACATCAAAACAAAGCATGTGCAAGGTCAGGGGGCTATAAACCCTCCTGAATTATAGATAAAGCGGGTGACGGTGCCAAGCCAGCCCGCACCGTCAGCCCTAAGCTGGTCGAGCAGTGATACGCCTGAGTACAGCAGCTGTTCTGAAAACCCAAGCACACGGCAGCCGACCGATTTCAGCGCGCCGTTGATATCATCTGTCCTGCGTCGGATCCATTCCTTCCAGTGGTTCATTGTCTTCTCGCAGGGATAATCCCCGCACAGGCCGGATTCATCTTCTTCGGGAGAAACTACACCATCTACCACATCCTCGATGACTTCGGAGCCATAGTGCTTAAAGGGAACGAGAAACTCAGGGAGTGCGTTATGTATCCTGCGGCACTTATCATTCTGACACTGCAGACGCTCCACCAGGACATAACGTTTACCACCGCCATGGACACGCCAGATTCTGCGTATGTGATCTCTGTGTTTGATGGGGAAACCGCATATCGGGCATCTGGCAGCCGCAGTATCATTGCCCTCACATAAAAATATCGTCGTTACTGTTGTAAACAACCCTGATACATGGTACAATAATCATGTTTTTGGGGTGGTTCCAGAGGACGATAATCTTGCCGGATCAGGGTCTCTGGAACCTTTTCCTTTCTGTATGCTATTGACAGTATACAGGTCTATCCCTTGTCAGGCAAGGAAATCTATTTTGAGCCACTAAAAAAAGTCAACAACAAT
>DNJM01000002.1 GCA_003489085.1 Lachnospiraceae bacterium | reverse complement strand
ATTTTAAGATTGATATGTTCACAATCCTTTTACTTTTTGAACACAAAATGAACATATTTTTTCTTTATAGTTATAGTTGTAAACAGGAAACAGACATTTTCTAAAACCCAGCAACGGGTATTTATATAAACTTTCTTTTTCATACTTTCCTCAAAAGGGACCGCAGCAAACGGTCCCTTTTTCCTGCATTTGGCAGTTTGCATATTTTTTTCTCGTTTTCTTAAGGATTTTATAATACTTTTTCGATTTCTTTTAGAAATAAAACATACTTTAGACACATTTTCCCTTTATACTATGAGTCAGATAGTTGAGGAACACTCACTATCTCCCCCCTCATAAAGTAAATCACCCGACGGGAGAACCTCCCACGGGTGAAGCACTTTACTCTCATTCCTTTAGATAACTATAAAAACCGCAGAAAACCCGCAGGCTGTATGGCCAGCGGGTTTTCTGTGTTTATATTGTTTATGACATCCATTTGCCTTTTCAGCTTTCCTAGCGTATATCCCTATACCTCCTTGCTACTTCCTCCAGCGGCATCCCATGCCGATAGGCCGCACGCAGATAATGCATCTGGGCCATCGTTTTCAGCCGGCCTGCATTCGTATCCGAGTATCTTCTGTCAGATGTATAGATCCGGCTTTTTGTCATACCAACCTTTACCTTCCGTCTGCGCAGATCCAGGGAAAAGATATAGTCCTCCATAATCGGTACCTCCGGGAAACCGCCCGCCAGGAAGAAGAGCTTCCGCGTCAGAAATATCCCCTGGTCACCGAATACAATTCTCCGAATCTTCGCACGTCTGTTGGACATGAACTGACAGCAGGACATCAAAAGACTCTCTGAATGAAATGCGATTCCAAAGTAGCCAAATTGATACCTCTGCATCACCATTTCGATTTCTTCCAGCGCCGTAGACGGCACTTCGCTGTCACAGTGGAGAAAGAAGAGCACATCCCCGGAGCTGTATTTTGCTCCGGTATTCATTTGACAGGCTCTCCCTTTCCCTGTATGCAGCACCGTATAGGCCGGATCAATCAGATCTACCGTGCTGTCCGTGCTTCCACCGTCTACAAAAATGATTTCGCATTTTCCGTTCAACGGCCGCAGCGTCTCCTGGAATTTCAATATAGTACTTTCTTCATTATAGGTTGGCACAATGATCGATATCTTCACCGTGATCGTTCTCCTATTTCCATTTTCTGACTGCCCTGTGCAGTATCGGCGTCACTCCCAGCGGCACCTTCTCCTGTACGTTCAGTATTTTACTCAGCACATGCTCGGCACGCCCGTATCCATTTCTTCTGAAATTGCTGACACAGGAAGCGCAGTACGTATACAGCTCTGCCTCTCCCGCTGCCTCTGCAAGCTTCTCCATTTCTTTGGCCAGTGCAGGCTCCTTCGCCACTGCGCAGCCTCCCAGACCGCAGCACTGTACCTCCGGAAATGCATCTCTTTCCTCCGCTTCCATAAATCGGCGGATTCCTTTCAGGAATACCTTTTCTTCCCGATCCGGGCAAGGATAGTAAAATGGCAGTCCTCCCGGTATCCTCTGTCCCATTCCCAGCTCTGCCAGCTTATCATAGATTGAAACCAGACGGAGATTCACTCTTCCTTTCATATAATAATAGCAGTTAGGGCAAACCATAATCAGCTCCTTCACACCTGCTTCCTTCAATCTTCGCTCCATCTGCTGCAGATGCACTTCCGCATCCTTTCCGGCCCCCAGTTCCGCAGTCGGTTTACCGCAGCATTCATATAATACACCGATTCCACGCTGCCGCAGCTCCTGTATCAGATAGTCTGCCGTTTTCGGATAAAACGATACAAAGTTACATCCGGTAAACAAAACAGATTCATAAGATGCATTTTTATAATTCGCAAATTGATACTGATTCTTTTCCCATAAAATGGCTCTATAGGCCGGATCCGTTACCCGGTTTCCCTCTGATTTCACCTTCTGCTCTCGATGCTGCAGTGCAATCTCTCTTCCATCGATCCCTTTCGGACACACAGCAGTACATCTTCCACAGAGGAAACAATGATATGCAAGCTCCGGATGCTCCAAAAAGCCCTTCAAATCCATATGATATTTCTCCAGAAACAGACAACTCCGTGTGCATTTACCACAATGGATGCACTCCTCTCTCTGTCTCTGCTTCAGCCATGCCTCCGTATGCGGAGCCGAAACCTTCCCTTCTTCCAGTCGTTTGGTAAATACCTCCAGATCTTCCTTCGTATCAATATCCAGATGGCTGTTTCCAAAACCGGCTTTCCGTCCCCGCTTCTCGATATTAGCTACCGTATCCTCCCATACCGTATTCGTTCCGTAATGCGGTACATCAAAAATGTCTTCTGCGGCCTTCATACCGATCAGGTAATACCCTCCGTCCTCCGTTGGACTGATTATCACGTCATTCGTATCCAGAAGCTTCATTGCCTCCTCATAATCCGCCGCCGTAAGCTGTGGTATATCGGTTCCTGTCAACACAGCCTTCTGATAATTCTTCCGGAAGATCTCCTCAAATGCCTGCTGCATCCGATCTCCCAGCGTATCCCCCGACTGAGGGTAGTACCCTTCCATATCCGGCAGCAGTTCCCGGATCTCGGCCTCCTTTTCCGGCGGCGTAAAGAACACGTAACGATCTGCCTGTACAGACTGCAGTGCCATTCTGATATCCTTCAAAAACGCCATATGAAGTTCCTTGCATTCTTCCCCCGTCAGATATGGCATCAGACGCGTCTTAGTCTTCCCGGCTTCCGGTACTCTTGTAAACAGAATCACTGCCTGCGTCCTCTCTTCCGGCTCTTCCTTCAGAAATTTTTTACGGATCAGCAGCCCCGCCGCCGTCACAAGTACGGCCAGCACCGCTGCTGTCAGAAAGTATTTCCATTTATCCTCTCCGGCAGTCAGTCCGGCTGCTCCAATCGTAAAAAAAGAAACCCCCGGGAACATGAAGACGAATGTATAAGCAGTATATTTCCAGAAGCCAATGTCCGTGATCCCATAGGCAAAGTTCTGCAGATTATAAGGAAAGATCGGCACCATCCGTGTAATCATCAGAACGACCAGCTCACTCTTTCCATCCTTTGTAAAAAGAAGCTTTTTCAGTATCTTATTCTTCTCCAGCATTGGCTTTACGGCGTCCTTCAGGAAAAAACGTCCCACCAGAAATGCCATTGCCGCTCCGAGAGTCGTTGCAAAAAGACATGCCAGAATTCCCTTCCAGGGACCGAAAAGCATCCCCGCAAAAAGCGCAAAGGTTACCCCCGGCAGCGCCAGTACAACGCATCCGATAATGGTAATTACCGTATAGATCGCAAATACTGCCGCAGTATTATCCTCCACGGAATCTTTGATTTTCATCAGCCGGTTCATATCCCCCAGATAATCAGACCAGCCAAAATAGTGATTTCCAATCAAAATGCCGACTACGATCAATATGAAAATCACTGCTTTCCATTTTCCATTCTGCTTCATACTATTCTTCCGATTTCTCTTTCTGTCTTTCCATATAAATCTGGCGCAGCAGCACGATCAGGGCTGACAAACCGAATAAAATAAACAGTCCCGTCACAAGAAGCTTTGCGCCGCCTGTCAGCATTCCGCCCACATAAGAATATACGATAGTTGCCGGAAGCTGTCCGATCCCCGTTGCTGCAAAAAAGCCCCAGAAGGACATCGAGGTCAGGCCCGCCGCATAACTTACGATATCAAACGACATAAAGGGGAGCAGACGGGCAATCAGAATGCTCATTCGTCCATGCTTTTCAAAAAATACGTCAATCTGCTTCAGACCGCCCTTACTCGTCAGCTTTTCTACGACATCCCGTCCCAGAATTCTTGCGATCCAGAAGCAAAGTGCAGCCCCTGCCATAGCACTTGACCAGGAGAGAATCGCACCCTGCCACCAGCCGAAGAGATTTGCATTTGCAAATGTAATCAAAAAGGCCGGAAGCGGCGCTGCTACAGACTGTAAGATCATCAGCAGGAAAGAGACTGCCGCTGCATATGCACCATAGGATTCTACAAATTCTCTGACCACCGTAAAATCGCCGGATGCAAACATCTTAAAGATCTCATCCAATGTTTTCTTCACGGATGGAATCACAAAATAGCTTCCGACCGCTGCCAGAAGCAGTATCATTACAATTACCTTTTTCCACCACGCCTGTTTCTTTGTTGTTTCTTCCATATTCATTTCCTCTCTGTTTCCTGTCTTCCGTTTATTGTACGCTTTCTGCATAATACCGCTGTTCAATCTGATTCAGGAATGCCGGAGACAAATAATCATCCAGTTTCTTTTTCGTAAATGCATTCTGAATCAGTTTATCCGGCTGCTGATATTCTACCCATGCCATCGCGCACCATGTAATTCCCCGCAGGCAGGTAATCGGAATAAAAATGTCCACCCGCTCTTTTAATCCTTCCAGCGGGATTCTCCCGTTCACCGCCTTTTCATATAATTCGACAAAAGAACGGATCTCTTCCTCTGTCAAAATCACGTCCGTTTTCCAAAAGGTCGTTGTCGGTGCCAGAAAATGCCCCAGATCCTGCGCCGGATCTCCCAGAAGCGGTTTTTCCCAGTCTATCAGATAATTGTTTCTGCCGCTTCCATTGATCAGAAAGTTTCCGGAGTTCAGTTCCGTATTGATACAGCATTTCGGATACACCATAGCTGCTGCCCGGTCCGCTTTCCTTCTGCCTGCTTCCAGCATATGCCGGATCTGGCATTTCTTTTGTTCATCTCCCAGCTCTGACTCCTCGTATGTCCGGAACATCTGATCACATTCGTCCAGAATCGCATGTAATGGAGATTCCGGATGCAGCAGAATGGACTGCTCCGGCACCGGTGTGCTGTGGATATCTGCCAGACACTCCGCAGCCAACGGCATATCCTTCCGATAATCCAGCGGAACACCCTCCAGAAATTCCATTACCATAACACCATAAGGCAAATATTTCCTGGTTCCATCTACATAATACGGAATTGGTGTGCGGCCGGAATGCTCCAGACCCTTCAGCGCCTGATATTCATATCCGATCTGATCCTCCAGATGCATCTGGCTTCCCGCATTGATCCGCAGCACCAGCTTCTTTTGCGTGATCGGATGTGTGAAGACGTAATTAATATTATACTCTCCCTGTGCCAGCAGCCCGCAGGAAATCTCTGTCTCCTCCGGAATTCGAAGTGCTTCTTTAAATTCCTTGCGTGCAATATATTCTTTCAGTCCTTGTATTCTCTCCATTTTATTTCTTCCTTCTCTTTAACCAGTCCAGCATCCCCCGCATTGGCTTTGTACATTTCCAGACAGTAGAATTCACTACCTCATAAAATGCCGGCCGGTAATAGTCCAGCTCCTTTTTTAGCTCCGCATTTTCCTGTTCCAGAACACGTATACGCTCCAGAACCCCTGTTTCCGCATACAGGATGGCTCCGTTTTTCCGGTACAGATCCTGCAGCCGGACACCAAAGTGATCCCGCAGAACATCTGCCGCTCCCGGTATCCGTAAGACTTCCTCCGCCTTCTGGAGTCCCATTACATAAAAACGAGTATACATGGCCCCTTGTTCCATTAAAAGGAACATCCTCTCAAACCCAAGCTCAATCGGCGATCGGGATGTCTGATTCCGGAACAGATCTCCAAAATATTCTATCAGCTGCTCATCCGTCATTAACTCCAGCAGTCTTTTTTTAATAGCCAGAAATTCATTCTGAGAACGGTTCTTCTTTTCTTCCGTCTGCCCGCTGATCTGCTTTTTCGCACTGTACCAGCGATATCCGACCAACTGCTCCGGCAGTACATAGATTTCACTTTTTAAAATAATACGGAGCCACAGATCCATATCGGCCAGCTGTGCGTAAAAAAGATCATACCCACCAATCTGATCCAAAATACTTTTCCTGACCACAGCTGATGGATGGGACAGGCAATTGCCGGCATCAAAAAAGCACCGGATCCATTGGGCACGGCTTCGATTCTCCTGATCAAAGAGACGGACCATGTCCGGGTAAAGGCTGTCTACCCGTTCACCGTCCGCACCAATCAGAAAGACCTTTGAAAATACGGCTCCGCACTCCGGATGTGCAGCCAGATATTCCGCCTGCAGCTCCAGCTTATCTGCCTCCCAGATATCATCGCTGGTAGCAAATGCAATATATTCTCCGACAGCCTTTGCCATACCGACGTTCGCTGCATAACAATAATAAGAATTCTCCGGCAGGTAAATACAACGGATCCTGCTGTCCTGATATGCCTCCAGCCTCTGCCTGGTGCTGTCCGTGGATCCGTCATCCACAATAATCAGCTCCCAGTCCTGATACGTCTGCTGCAAAATACTGTCAATCGACGCCTCTATCGTGCTTTCTCTGTTAAATGTACATAATATAATACTGATCATTTCTTTTTGTATCCTTATTCGACTTCTCCAACGACTGCCCAACGCCAGAAGGACTGATCATAATTATAAGAGTCTTCGAATCCGCACATTTCCAATACCAGCTGCATGTAGGAAGAACGAATTCCGCCTGTACAGTAGGTAACGATGGAATCATCTTTAGACAATCCCGCATCCTCGAACATCTGAACTAGCTCTTTATTCGGCTTCAGTGTTCCGTCTTCCTGGAAGAGGTCCGTATAGCGAATATGAATGGCTCCCGGTAGATGGCCGCCCTGTGCCTCATCATATAATATTGCGCCATTGTATTCTTCATCCGTACGCACATCTACGATCTTATACTGATCGTAATTTTTCTGCAATTCTTCTGTTGTCATCACATGGGAATAGTCAATTTTATCAATAGACACTTCTCCTGCTTCTGGTCTGGATGCCAGGAACTGTGTCGGTGCACCTGCTTCTTTCAGCGCACTCAGCCCCCCGTCTACCATCTTTACATCCGTATAACCGGCTGCCAGCAGCTCCCAGAGCAGACGGGAATCATCTCCCCATCCGTCCTTTGTTTCACCAAGCAAAATAATCTCCTTATCTTTTGTAATGCCAAGATTGCCAAGAATACCGGAAAGCACCTCCGGCTCCGGGATGCAGCCCCATTTTTCATCGCCGGACTTTCCCTCCGTAATGCACCAATCCTGCCATACCGTAGCAATGGCGCCGTCGATTGTACCCAGGATCGCCTGCTTTTCTCCACGGCTGTCTACGAACAAAGTGTCCTCTGCACCGACTCTTCCCTTGGCATATTCCGCATCCACTATCCATTTCCCATGGAATCTTCCATCGTCCGGTACTTCCGGCTCCTGTTTTTCCGACTCTGGTTCCTGTGTATTCTCTGTCTCCTGCTTTTCCTCTTTGTCCTCATCGGTTTCTACACGTTGGCGTTCCACTGGTTCTACCGTCTTCTTTCCACAGCCGCCAAGCAGTGAACATCCGAGTACAGCTGCCAGCCCCAGTGCGATTACACTTTTTCTTTTCATAATTCCCATCTCCTCATATTACATGATTTCATCCAGCATCTCAATCACTTCTCTGACAAGTGCCGGACAGAATGACATCATCCTTCCGCTTCCCAGAGCTTCCTGGAAACCTTCTGGTGTAGATACATCATACCCCAGCAGGGCCTTACAGTTACACGTAGCATGATTTTCAAAGAATTTTTTCCTGAATTCCCCGCTTTTTGCCATCATCACTTCCTTCTGTGCCAACAGCTGTTCCGGATCATAATGCCCATACTTCATGCCAATTACCATCAGGGCTCCGGCAAATGCTCCGCAGGTATCCGCCTGCAGCATTCCGCCGCCAAAGCATGCGGAAACCTTATTCGCCATCTCCTCAGAGATGCCCAGCTTCTCTGCAAAATGAGAAAGGATTACCTGCGAGCAGTCATATCCCTGCATAAATTTTTCCTGAATGAGCTTCTCTTCCAATGTGCTCCTCCTTTACTCTGTGGCTCCGCCGCAGCTGGATCCCTGCCCGGCTGTACAACCGTAACAATGCTTTCCAAAGCAGATCTCCCTCTTTACATATGGCTTTCCGACCAGATCCATAATAGTTTCTTTGGTCAATACCGGAAGCTCTGCTGCCTGGTTAAAATCACAATCATACAGTTTTCCATCCCATCCCACAGACAGCTGATTCCGGCACATCATCGTCGGCAGGGTAGCCGCATTAAATGCATCATACAGCTTCTGCAAATAGCTTTCCAGATTGCCGGTGCGTTTCAGGAAGCCGGCAAATCTTCCGGTCGGATTATTCGTTATGGTAAACAGATTGTTGAATACAATGCCAAAATCCGCCATCAGACGCTGCTTATATTCTTTCTCCATAGCCCCCTGCTCCGGTGGGAAGAAGGCTCCGTTCGGATTGTAGACCAGATTCAGAACCAACTCCGGATCCTTTCCATATCCAAGACCATTTAAGATCTGCAATACTTTAATCACGCCGTCAAATACACCGTCTCCGCGCTGCCGGTCTGTTTCCTTCGCACGATAGTACGGAAGAGATGCTACAATCTCCACTTTCCGATCTGCCAGGAACTGCGGAATATGCTGATACTTTTCTTCCAGCATAATGACCAGATTCGACCGTACAATCACATGTCCGCAGATCTTTGTCATCTCATCGACAAACCATTCAAAATCAGGATTCATCTCCGGCGCACCGCCTGTAATGTCCACTGTCTTGAAATGTCTTTCCTTACAAACCTGGATACATGCCTCCATCACTTCCCGGGACATGATTTCCGTCCTGGCTGGTCCTGCCTCTACGTGACAGTGCTTACATGCCAGATTGCAGAGTCTTCCTACATTAATCTGCAGCACATCCAGGGATTCCAACGTATACTTTACTTCTTCATCTTTAATTTTTGTCTCAAATGCCGGTACGCTCGTCGTCTCAGCAAGTCTTACATTCTCACTCATATCCTAAAACTCCAGTTTCTTTACAATATTTTTCATCTGTACGCCATGAACCAAAGAAGCGCCGCCGCGAATTGCGCAGGCCACATGGATCGCTTCTGTCATCTGCTCTTCATTTACCCCTTTATTCAGACAGTCATTTGTATAAGAATCAATGCAGTACGGACATTGAATGGCTGATGCAACTGCCAGCGCAATCAGAGATTTCTCCCGCGCAGTCAGTGCGCCTTCTGCAAATACAGAGCCATAATAATTCATAAATGTCTCCCAAAGCTGCGGTGCCTCTTCACCCATTGTTCCGAATTTTGCCAGATCTTCCGGATTGTAATATGTGTTCATCATCTCTACCTCCTGTGTGTGATTTAAATATTTAACAAAATGTTGCTTCATTTGCCGCTCTCCCCAGCGTCTCTGCTTCTTCCATCTTTTTTCAACCTTATTCTACCAGTTTTTTGATTCCTTCCGATTCTTCCCATTATTCCATATATCCGCCTCTTCCTCCTGAAATCCCAGAATCTCCGGCAGCACATGACGAATATGCCCACAGTTATTTTTGCTCAAATTTCCGGCACAGGACGCGCAATAGGTATACAGCGGTCCCTCATTCTGTTTCTGTATCTTTTTTGCAAAACCTGCCGCTATATCCGGTTCCGCTGCCTTTGCACAGCCGCCAAGGCCGCAGCATTGGACATCCTCAATGAGCTTTGGCTGATGCCGGAAAAACCCCTGAAGCTGTGTCAGCCATTCTCCTCCCGTCCTGTCCGGGCAGGGCTGGAAAATACGTACGCCTTTCGCTTCCAGCATTTTTCCTGCTCCCAGCTCTTTTATTTTCTCATAGATCGTTACGATCCGTATATCAAGCCTGTCCTTCAGATAGCTATAGCAGTTCGGGCAGACCATAATCAATTCCGTAACGCCACGCTCCTGCAGTCTTTTCCGAATTGACTCGACACTATGATCCGCGGCCTTTTTTACTCCCAGCTCCATTACTGGTTTGCCACAGCATTCATAAATGGTTCCGATATCATATACTTCCTTGTATAGCGCACTAATTTTTCTGGCCGTATGAGGGAAATACGCCGGGAAATTGCACCCCATGAACAACGCGCTTCCTTTTCCTGCATGCCTGTAATTCTTATAGAGATAGTCCGCTTTCTCTGCAAGCATTCCTTCAAAACCTCTGACAGCAGGCTGTCCCTTGTTTTGATCTGCCTGCTCTATCCGGATCTCCTGCATGATCTTTTTTCCATCGATCCCTTTCGGACAATGCCTTGTACACTCCCCACACAGAAAGCAATGAAAAGCTAATTTTTTCAGCTGAGCCAGATTTTCCGGACTGTAATACAGGCCGTATTTCTGCAAAAAATCACAGTGCGCTGTACAACTACCACACTGTATACATTCCTTTATATCATTTTCATAATTCATTTTCATTTCATCGTTCGTTCTTTCTGAAATTGCATTTTCAGATAATTCCAGTGTTACTTC
>DNJM01000181.1:1026-4937 GCA_003489085.1 Lachnospiraceae bacterium | reverse complement strand
CTTCCCCCAAGCCGCAGGCTTCCTGTCTTAAGTCCGCCATAGTCCGTAATATAATTATAAAAGCTATTCTTTACCGCCATGATCTCTTCTACGGCACCGATATATCGTTCTCCACATTCTGTCAGACGCACCGGAGTCGTGCTGCGGTCAAAAATCGGATACCCGATCCGTTTCTCAATCCGCTTTACATTCGCACTCAAGGACGGCTGTGAAATAAACATATTTCTGGCTGCCTTTGAAAAGCTTCTCTCCTTATATACCTCATAGACATATTCCATCCCCTGAAACCACTCTGTCAATTCCATTTCCTCCCTTGTATAACATAAACTTTATATCTATTATAATAATATATGTATTTGCTTATATGATATCGTCAGTTTATACTAAAATCAATAAGAAAATCCATCAAAATCGGAGGAAAATACAATGGTTGAAACAGTTAATCTGAACGGAAAAAAATATCGTATGGAAAAGGATTCCATTGGAACAAAAGATGTACCGGAAAACGTCTACTATGGTGTGCATTCCCTGCGTGCAGCAGAAAACTTCCACATTACCGGTCTGTATATGCATCCGGAAATCATCAACAGCCTTGCTTCTATTAAAAAAGCATCTGCTATCACCAACTGTGAAGCCGGCATTCTGGATAAAAAGATCGCCGAAGCAATTACAAAAGCCTGTGATGAAATTCTGGAAGGAAAATTCCATGAAGACTTCATTGTAGACCCGATTCAGGGAGGTGCCGGAACCTCTCTGAACATGAATGCCAATGAAGTTATTGCCAACCGTGCCATTGAACTTCTGGGCGGTAAAAAGGGCGACTATTCCATCGTCCATCCAAATGATCATGTAAACTGTGGTCAGTCTACCAACGATGTTATCCCGACAGCCGGAAAAATGACCTCTTTAAAGCTTCTGGAAAATCTGAAAAAGGAACTGAATCGTCTGCATAAGGCACTTCGCGATAAAGCAGAGGAATTCGATCATGTCATCAAAATGGGACGTACTCAGATGCAGGATGCTGTTCCGATCCGTCTGGGTCAGGAATTCCAGGCCTATTCCGATGCCATCGGCCGGGATATCCACAGAATGGACAAGGCTATGGATGAAATGCGTACTTTGAATATGGGCGGAACCGCAATCGGAACCGGTCTGAATGCAGATACCGTTTATCTGAAACGAATCGTACCGAATCTGTCCGAGATCACCGGTATGGAATTTGTACAGGCTTTTGATCTGATCGATGCTACTCAGAATCTGGATGCTTTCGTTGCCGTATCAGGTGCTATTAAGGCCTGCGCCGTAACACTTTCAAAAATTGCCAATGACCTGCGGCTGATGTCCTCCGGACCGCGTGCCGGTTTCGGAGAAATCAATCTTCCGGCCAGACAGAACGGTTCTTCCATTATGCCGGGCAAGATCAATCCGGTTATTCCGGAAGTAGTAAACCAGGTTGCCTTTAATATCATAGGGAACGATGTTACCATTACAATGGCTGCTGAAGCAGGTCAGCTGGAACTGAACGCTTTTGAACCAATTGTATTCTACTGCATGTTCCAGTCCATCGATACTCTGGCTTATGCCGTTTCTACCTTTGTAGATAACTGTATCACAGGCATCACGGCAAATGAAACACGCTGCCGCTATCTGGTAGAGAACAGTGTCGGCGTCATTACTGCAATCTGCCCGTATGTAGGATATCAAAAGGCTGCTGAAATCGCCAAGAAGGCTCTCCAGACAGGCGATTCTGTACGCAAATTGATTTTGGAAGACGGTCTTTTAACAGAAGCAGAGTTGGATGATATCATGGATCCGATTACTATGACTGAACCAGGTATTCCATCTCATAAACATTAATAAAGTAACATTTTCGGGTGTCGGCATGATGTCGACACCCGTTTTATATTGCAAAGCATACGATAGACAGATTATACTAATACTACTTCTTTAATAATACGGTTCTGCAAAATATAATTTCGATTCTTAAGGCACATCTGGCCCAGCATCTGCGCCCGTCCAACCATTTGCATACAGGCTTCTGCATACCGCATCGGCTCCGGCAGCGCAACGTCCTTCAGCACTGCGTGTTCTGTACCCAGAAGCGCAAGGGTTGTCTTCGGACACACAAGCAGAATCCGTTCTTTTCCTATCGCCTGTTCTGCCCTTTTTAAAAAGGGAACAGTAAAACATTCTGTCACCTGTGTCATCATTCTGGGACCGAGTATATTGACAGCTCCGGCGGAATCAGCATAGCTAAAGGCCTGTACACCATAATTGCATGCTTCTTTAAGAAAACGTAGCTGTTCCTCCTGTACCTTATCGAACATTCTCTGCATCTGTTCCGGATTTTTCCGCATCGCTTTCAATATCACCCGGATATCAATCAGGGAATTCCATATCGTAAAAGGGCCCGACACATCCAGAACTACCTTCTCGCCTTCCGCAGCCAGAAGCCTGCAGGCTGCCAGTACTTCCTGAATTCTTGTGAAAGTCAGATCCATTACACTGTGTTCTTCCAGCTCCTCCAGAGTCTGATATCTATATGCTCCGGCTCTAGGAGCTGTCGTTCCATCTCCCAAAATCACTCTGGCTCCCATTGCTTCTGCCTCCAGCGTATGGCAGAAAGGCAGTTCACAAAATGCTTCTGCATTCTGTATTCTGGCAAGTTTCGCCATATGTGCCATTTCCACTGCACTTTGATAAACCTCCGGGAATCGGATTCCTACCGCTTCGGCTGTCTTCTTATCCAACCCGGTATCATTTTCATAGGTGCACCGAAAATCAACTATCTTTTTCACTCTTCAGCTCCTGTATCTACAATCAATTCGTCCCCATCCGCTGCTGTCGTCGCCAATGCATCACATCGTTCGTTCTGCAGATGTCCATCATGCCCCTTTACCCAGTGAAATGTGACATGATGCGGTTTCTTTGCCTGCAGCAGCCTTTGCCATAGATCTACATTTTTAACCGGCTCATTTTTTCCCCGTTTCCATCCTTTTTTCAGCCAGCTGTCGATCCAGTGCTGGTTAAACGCATCCACCACATATTTTGAATCCGAATACAATTCTACCTCGCATGGACGGTTCAGTGCTTCCAATCCGGCAATGACCGCCATCAACTCCATCCGGTTATTTGTAGTTCTTACATATCCCTGTGACAGCTCCCTGGTATGCAGGTTTCCCTTCGAATCCACATATTCCAGTACAGTACCATATCCTCCCGGACCATCCGGATTTCCCCGTGCCGCACCATCGGTATAAATTCTTACTTTCATATTTTCACTCTTCGCCTCCTTTTCCGCATTTTGCGAATCTTCTGCTATTTCTGCACTACTTTCCCGGATGCAGTTCCCATTCGCCGGTCAAAAGAAAGTGTTCTGCCGTCTGCTGCGCATCCTTAATGATTGCTTCGTCATAGCCGATCATTCCTAACAGCCGGATAGCATTTCTTGAGGTTGCACGCCCTTCCTGCAGAATATAATGGAACAGGATATCTTCTCCCACGATTTCTTCCTGAAAATGATAATTATCATACTCCTGCTCCAGAAGCCTGGTCAGCTCGATATCATGCGTAGCAGCAAAACACAGGACCTCCGGTCTTGCCAGACTTTCCAATACCTGCGCAGAGGCTGCAATCCTTTCTACAGTATTAGTACCCCGCAGCACTTCGTCCACAAAGCAAAGTAATGGTTTTTTCGGATCAATCTGATTCAAAATCCGTTTCAGTGACTTAATTTCTACAATATAGTAACTTTCTTTGCTGCCAAGATCGTCCCGCAGAGCCATAGATGAATAGATGCTGAAAAACTGTCCCTGATAAGCATGTGCCGTACAGGTATGAAGCGTCTGTGCCAGAATCGCATTCAGCGCTGTGGTTTTCAGGAAGGTGGACTTACCGGAAGCATTGGATCC
>DNJM01000181.1:0-740 GCA_003489085.1 Lachnospiraceae bacterium | reverse complement strand
GGACTTACCGGAAGCATTGGATCCTGTAATCAAAACGCCTTTTTCCGCAGCAATGCTGTTGGCCACCGGCTCTTCAATTAATGGATGATACATATCCTGAATCATCAACCGTACCTGTTCTCCCTCCCGATAGGGCAGGAATTCCGGAACTGCATAGAAAGGCAGGCCTGCACGGAATGATGCAATTGCAATACAGGCTTCTAAAAGCCCCAGTGTTTCTGTCAGGGCATCAATCGCATCTATATGCTTCTGCACCTCTCCCAACATGGAATTGAACTTGATCAGATCCACATGCGTCAACATACGGATATAATCCAGAATCGTATCAAAGGCAGAACCATTCATCTTATCTCCGCCTGCAACCCACTTGGAACTTTTCTTAAAATTCTGAAAGGTCTTCTCCGCCGTTCGGATCACTTCAAAATATGAAGCGAAGAAATCCTCCTTCAGCCGCAGCATATCCTCTCCGGCTCTCAGCATCCGCATAATATGTGCCAATGTAACAATATACGGCTCAATTTCACCTCGCTTTTTATAGTAAAAGTGAATGTTAATTCCAACTACAAGAAATAGTGCCAGAATTCCCATTCCTGCCTGAAAAGGAATCAGCAGTACAGATGCCAGAAGCAGAACAATTGCCAGATAATGCTGCAGATTGCTTTTCCTTTCCAGAGACGTCAGCGTCTTTAAATAATCGCTGACTGAAATTTTCCTGGTACGGCCGATTTCCGCATATTTCA
>DNJM01000132.1:15569-17092 GCA_003489085.1 Lachnospiraceae bacterium | reverse complement strand
GTTGTTCAGTTCTTCTACAGCCGGATGAATTTTTTCACGGAAAATCCGTCTTAACAACAGTGCAGAAAGAATCAGCGATCCGATTTCTGCAATTGGAAATGCCCACCAGATCATATGCAGACTGAAATTCCGGGCCAATATGTATGCAACCGGCAGGATCAGGACCAGCTGTCTGGCAGCTGATACGATCAGGCTGTAAACACCGTTTCCAAGCGCCTGAAAGATAGCGCTGGCAGTAATGCCAAAGCCGGCAAAGACAAAGCTCAGACTGATCAGTTTCAGTGCAGGTATACCAATGGACATCATGTTGTCAGAAGCATCGAAGAGCTTTAGAAGCTGTCCCGGGATCGTCTGGAAGAGCAAAAGTCCGACAGCCATAATACTGATGGCGATGATCAGACCCAGGCGAAAGGCACTGAGGATTCGCTTTGGCCTTTTCGCACCGTAGTTGTAGGCAACAATTGGAATCAGACCATTCGTCATGCCGAAGACCGGCATGAAGATAAAGCTTTGCAGCTTGAAATATACGCCGAATACGGCGGCGGCCGTAGAAGAAAACATCAGCAGGATTCTATTCATGCCAAAGGTCATTACAGAACCAATGGACTGCATGATGATAGAAGGAACGCCGATTTTATAGATGTCCGAAATTGTTCGTCCGCTTGGCCGGAAATGGCGCATATTGATATTGATTTCTTTGTTTCTCGTACAGTTTAAATAAAGAGACAGGATAACTGCGATGATCTGTCCCGTAACGGTGGCAACTGCCGCTCCCATGACCTCCAGTCGCGGAAATCCGAACCAGCCAAAGATAAGAATCGGGTCCAATATAATGTTTAAGACAGCACCGAGTCCTTGTGTAATCATGTTGTAAAATGTTTTGCCGGTGGACTGCATCAGACGCTCAAAGGTAATCTGCATAAAAATACCGGCAGAAAACAGAGTGATGACAGTCATGTACTGTGTACCGTAATGAATGATGACAGGATTGTCCGTCTGAGAGCGGAAAAAGAAACCTGCTCCGGTGATACCGATGATCATGAATACCAGGCTGGTGAGCAATGAGAGAAAGATACCATTTCTGGCCACCGCATTAGCATCTTCAAATCGGTGTTCGCCCAGATGGCGGGACAGCATGGCATTGATACCAACACCGGTACCGGCAGCAATGGCAATCATCAGGTTCTGAACCGGGAAGGCAAGCGACACGGCTGTCAGTGCGTCCTCACTGAGCTGTGCCACGAATATACTGTCTACGATATTGTAAAGCGCCTGTACAAGCATTGATAAGATCATAGGCAGAGACATTGTGATTAAAAGTCTTGGAATGGGCATAACGCCCATCTTATTTTCTTGTTTTGGTGCGTTTGACATAAGTGTTCTCCTTTCTATGTGTTTTTACACGCAATTTATTATTATAACATCCAGAAACTGTTACTGCAATGAATAAGCGGAAAATATTGTGCGGTATAAGAACAAAACTGTATTCATAGATTTTAGTAAGAAGATAAAAAGGTACTTTG
>DNJM01000132.1:0-15268 GCA_003489085.1 Lachnospiraceae bacterium | reverse complement strand
AGAAACAAAAATATGTATGGCTGCAGAGTATTTTTCTGATATTGTTATTGACTGCAATGGGTATCAGCACGTATATGGAAGAAGGCGGAGGAGACCAGTGGGAAAAAACTGCATCCATTGCGGCAGGGGCAGCAGAAGAGTGGTGCGATCCGCCGAGGATCGCTATTACTTTCGATGATGGACCGCATCCGAAGCATACTCCGCAATTGCTGAATGGGTTACAGGAGAGAGAAGTAAAAGCAGCTTTTTTTCTGATTGGAGAAAATGCGGAGAAATATCCGGAGCTGGTAAGACGTGAATATGACGAAGGGCACATTGTTGGAAATCATACCTATCATCACGTGGATCTGAATAAGGTGACCGATGAAGTGGCACAGAAGGAAATCCGTATGACAAATGAACTCCTGGAGAGGATCACCGGAGAGATACCGCAGTTTTTAAGGCCGCCCTTTGGAATCCGAAAAAAGGGACTGGAGCAGAATGTAGATGCTTTTCCGGTTCTATGGACGATCGATCCTCTGGATTGGCAGACAGATAATATTGATGAAATTGTAAATAAAGTAGTGACGCAGGCAAAAGATGGTGATATTATTTTATTGCATGACTGTTATGACAGTTCTGTCCAGGCGGCCTTTCGGATGATTGATCTGCTGAAAGAGCAGGGATTTGAATTCGTACGTGTGGATGAATTGATTGTAGATTAGAAGCGAGGAGAAAGAAAAATGGTGCACGAATTTTCCAGAACGGAACTGCTTCTGGGAGCAGAGGCAATGGAACGGCTGAAGCATGCGTCCGTAATGGTATTCGGAGTTGGCGGCGTGGGTTCTTATTGTATTGAAGCGCTGGCAAGAAGCGGCGTGGGGACATTGATTTTGATTGACAATGATACGGTGTCAGTAACGAATATCAATCGGCAGTCCATTGCACTGCACAGTACGGTGGGATGCTATAAAACCAGGGTGATGGCTGAAAAGATCCGTGACATTTGTCCGGAGATCCATGTGATAACACAGGAGATATTTGTGCTGCCGGAGAATCTGGAGGAAGTTTTTACGGAACGGGTAGACTATATTATAGATGCGATAGACACGGTAACTGCAAAGATTGCAATTGCGGAGCTGGCATACCGGAAGCAGATTCCGCTGCTCGCGAGCATGGGAACCGGAAATAAGCTGCATCCGGAATGCTTCCAGATTGCAGAGATAGAAGAAACTTCTGTATGCCCGCTTTGTAAGGTAATGCGGAAGGAATTGAAAAAAAGAGGAATCCGGCATGTAAAGGTGTTGTATTCCAGGGAACAGCCGGTAGATATATCCGGACGGGACACCGGTGAAGATATGGGAAACAGAAGAGCACTTCCGGGCAGCATAGCGTTCGTACCGCCGGTAGCCGGACTGATGCTGGCCGGAGAGGTGATACGGGAGCTGGCCGGGGTGAAGTAACAGGAGGAAAAGTATGGATTTATTTGACTATATGCGGGAAAACACAAAGGAAAAAGAGTCTCCGCTGGCATCCAGACTGCGTCCGACAACACTGGAAGAGGTCGTGGGGCAGGAGCATATTATCGGAAAGGGAAAGCTGCTTTACCGGGCGATCAAGGCGGACAAGCTCAGCTCGATCATTTTCTACGGGCCTCCGGGAACCGGGAAAACGACACTGGCAAAGGTCATTGCCAATACTACCAGCGCAGAGTTTAAACAGATTAATGCGACGGTGGCCGGGAAGAAGGATATGGAGGCAGTGGTAAAGGAAGCACAGAACCTGCAGGGAATGTATGGAAAGAAAACGATTCTTTTCGTAGATGAGATTCATCGTTTTAATAAAGGGCAGCAGGATTATCTGCTTCCGTTTGTGGAGGATGGCACCTTGATTCTGATCGGAGCCACTACGGAGAATCCATATTTTGAGGTGAACGGGGCTCTGATCTCCCGTTCCAATATCTTTGAACTTCATCCGCTTTCGAAAGAGGATATCGCCAGTCTGATTGACCGGGCAGTAACGGATCAGATAAAAGGTATGGGAAGCTATCATGTGGTGATGGATCCGGGGGCCAGAGACTTTCTGGCGGATATTTCCGGAGGAGATGCCAGAATGGCACTCAATGCGGTAGAACTGGCAGTCCTGACGACAGAACGTTCTTCGGATGGCAAGATCTACCTGACATTGGATGTCGTATCAGAATGTGTACAGCGCAGAGTGGTTCGTTATGATAAAACAGGGGACAATCATTATGATACCATTTCAGCATTTATTAAAAGTATGCGGGGCTCGGATCCGGATGCGGCAGTATTCTATCTGGCAAAAATGCTCTATGCCGGGGAAGATATCAAGTTCATTGCCCGCAGAATCATGATCTGCGCTGCAGAGGATGTGGGAAATGCAGATCCGATGGCGCTGACAGTAGCCGTATCTGCGGCGCAGGCAGTAGAGCGGATCGGAATGCCGGAATCGCAGATTATCCTGTCCCAGGCAGCCAGCTATGTGGCCTGTGCACCGAAGAGCAATTCGGCAGTAAATGCTATCTCCGCTGCTATGGAATGTGTGAAGCGGACAAAGACCACTGTACCGGCGCATTTGCAGGATGCCCATTACGGCGGTCATGAAAATCTGGGGCATGGGATCGGATATAAATATGCCCATGATTATCCGAATCATTATGTGGAACAGCAGTATCTGCCGGATGAGATCGTGGATGAGACATTCTATGTTCCGAGTGAGAATGGCTATGAGAAGACAATCCGGGAACGCTTTGAGAAGATAAAAGGGAAGACATATTAAAATTGATCACATAAAGGTGTATATGTAAGAGGAAGACAGGCGGTATACTTTTGAAGCAGAGAGTATACCGCCTGTTTTTTACTTACCGTATATCTCTTCGGATAAAGGAAATGGATCCGATTATTGTAGAAACAATCATAAATCCTGCGCCTACGGCCAAAGCGCGTGTGATCAAGGAGGAGGTCAGTTCCTGGGAAGCCACTGCCTGCATTACCGTATCCGGCAGATAGGCAGACAGAGAAACAGTGTGGTTTAAAAGCTTTTTCAGAAGCATTTCTCCCAGCATGGCAAAAAGGGACAGAAACTCAAGAAAACAGATATTTGCAGCGAGTGATCCACCATTCTGCCTGATCAAGATACTGAACATGAGGAAAATAGCGGCGTAGGCTGCATTTAAAAAGAGTTCCAATGCGATTCCCGTAAGGAGATCCGGTAAAAAACCTTTCGATACGGTTCCAAAGCCCCAGAGCGCAGTCGCGGTAATGGTCGAAACGGCTGCGTACAGGACGGCAAACAGGATAGAAACAAGCGTACCGACTATGAATTTTGAAGCGTAAATACTGCCCCGGCTGTAGCTGCGGGAGACTAGATTCTTGATCGTTCCATAGGTAAATTCGCCGCCCACGAAGAGGGAGATTACAACTGCCAGCAGAAGTGTACTCTCCCCTGAGAAAAAAGACAGCAGCTGCGAGGAGGCGGAGAGCTCTTCATAGCTGGCAGGGATACCGGAAGTGGTGACAGACACGCCGGTTTCTTCCATTTCTGACTGGATCTGCTCCAGCTGTGCCTGCATCTGGTCGCCGGTCATTTTGTAGGTAAAGTCCAGCAGAAAAATGGTACCGGTTCCCAGAATGAGTGCAATCAGCAGGCAGACCCATAAGTAGTTAGATTTTTTGAGCTTGTAAAGATCACTTCGGATAAGATGCAGCATAATGTTTTCCTCCTTGGTAGATTAGTGCATTTTCTGATGAGAAGCGTGGTGGATGACATTGATAAAATAGTCTTCCAGGTCTTCTGTACCGGTCTGATCGGACCGGCAGCGTTCTAAGAGTTCTTTTTCCGTGAATTCCTCTAATAATGTCCCTTCGTGGATAATTCCATAACGGGTAGCGAATTTGGATAGTTCTCCGAGAATATGACTGGAGATCAGGACGGTAATATGATACTTTTGATTGAGCTTTAAAATCAGCTCTCTGATTTCACGGATACCCTCCGGATCCAGACCGTTGGTCGGTTCATCCAGAATAAGAAGTTTGGGAAACGACAGCAATGCAATGGCAATGGCCAGCCGCTGTTTCATACCTAAGGAGAAATTTCTGGCTTTCTTTTTCCCAGTATTCTGAAGACCGGTCATGGTAAGTACGGTTTTGATATGTTCATTAGCATCTGAGAGGTCCATCAGTTTACACTGTACCATCATATTCTCATAGGCAGTCATATTAGGATACAGAGCCGGGGATTCGATGACCGTGCCAAGATTGCTGCGTTGTGCAGCCAGATCCTGGCTTCCGAAGAGAAGGATACAGCCGTCGGTTGGCTTTGCCAGTCCGGCGATCATTCGAATCAGTGTGGTTTTTCCGGCACCATTTTTCCCGATAAAGCCATAAATGTCTCCTTCATATAAAGTCAGGCTCAGATCGTTTACAGCGGTCTGAGAGCCGTAGGTCTTCGTAACGTGGTTTACCTGCAGTATTTTTTTCATTCCAGATTCCTCCTTTGATGCTGGCTTTATATTTTCTAATCTGTATCAATGTATTACTGTACTATTAACTTAATACAATAATATGATGCAAATGAGAATTTGTCAAGAGAAAAAGTAATCTATTTTAGGATCTTCACAGAAACGGGGATTCCGTGCTATAGTAAAAAGCAAAGATGAAAAAAGATATGGAAGTAAAGAGACAGTTATGAAGCAGCAATATGTCTTTTTGATCCGGACGGTACACTGACGGATCCGGAACCAGGCATTATCAATTCTGTGATGAACAACAGAAATATAGATTCTCAAAAGGAAGGAATGAATATGGCAAAAAACAGAATCGTCATTGTAGAGGATGAAGATGCGATCGCCAGGATGATCGCCATGAATCTGAAGGTGGCCAATTATGATACACAGGTATATTTTGACGGAGCGGAGGCAGCAAGTGCGCTGGAAACAGACCATGCGTATGATCTGGCGCTTCTGGATGTGATGGTTCCGGGAATGGATGGGTTCGCGTTGCTGGAGATTATGAAGCTATATCAGATTCCGGTGATTTTTCTGACAGCAAAGGATGATCTGGCATCCAAGATTCAGGGATTAACAGGCGGAGCAGAGGACTATATCGTGAAGCCCTTCGAGGTACTGGAGCTGTTGGTACGAATTGAAAAGGTACTGGAACGGTCGAACAAGGTAAGCCATGTGTTAAAGATACTGAATATGGAAATTAATTTTGAAGAGCACACCGTTCGGCAGAATGGACAGGAAGTAGCATTAAAGCCGATGGAATTCGAACTTCTGGCCGTACTGGCGAAGAATAAGAATATTGCGATTTCCAGAGAGAATCTGCTGAAAATGGTCTGGGGAATCGATTATCTGGGGGAAACCCGCACCGTGGATGTGCATATTGGCCAGCTGCGGAAGAAACTGGGACTGGGCGGACAGATTAAGACGATTTCCAAGGTGGGCTACCGGTTGGAGTAATAAAAGTGAAAATACGGACAAAAATCGTCCTTATCAGTAGTATAGCTGTTTTGACGGCCGCTTTTTTGGTAAATGCGATGGTTCTGTGGATGACCAGTAAAAGCTGGAGCAATGAGGCTTATGCGCAGGCATATCAGAATAGTTTCGTAGTGATGAGTGAAGCGGAAGAAGGATTGAATCTGTCGGGAAGCGAAGTGGACAAGGCCAGACTGGAATATTATTTTAAGACATATCGATTAGAGAATAATCAGCGGGATTTTTATACAGTCTGTATTCAGGAGGATACGGAGGGAGAAGGCCGGATGCACTATGAGGAAATTTATAATCATACAATTTTCTCGCCACAGAAACTAATGTCGCAAACATATACCGACTGTGAGGATAAGATGGGAATTATGTACTGTTCCTTTGAGTATGGTGGGGGAAAATATCTGATTTTCCGGAAATCCTTTGCACAGGGAGTGGAAATCTTCCGGATTGAAGATGTGACCTATGTGCAGCAGCAGGCAGAGCAGCTTGCAGTCAGTATGGGGCTGAGTACACTGGGAATCATGGCAGTCATGGTGCTGTTCCTGTATCTGATCCTGAAGCGGCTTCTGAAACCTCTGCAGGAGCTGAATGAGACAGCAGGTCAGATGGCGGAAGGCGTCTATGACCGCAGAGTAGAGATTCATACGCCGGATGAGATCGGACAGCTGGGAGAAAGCTTTAACCGAATGGCAGAAGCAGTGGAAATGCGGACACACAGTCTGGAGGAATCGGAAAAGCGGAAAACTCTGTTTATGGGGAATCTGACGCATGAGCTGAAGACGCCGATGACAGCGATATCCGGCTATGCCCAGATGCTGCTTTCCATGAAGCTTACGCCGGAGGATCAGGAAGAGGCACTGCACTATATCTATGAAGAATGTAATCGCCTGGAACGTCTGTCAAAAAAAATGATGAAGCTTCTGGAACTGGATCAGGATACCGAACTTACCTGTATCGATATATCTGCGGAACGGTTGTTTGAAGCAGCCGGGAAAGCATGTCAGGTGATTCTAAAAGAGAAGCAGATCACGCTGGAATGCATTCAGCAGGGAGAACATTTCCAGGTAGATCCGGATCTGATGACGGATGTGCTGATCAATCTGATCGATAATGGTGTCAAGGCAAGTGAGCCGGGAAGCAAGATTATTCTAAGGGCCGGTGAAAATTATATCGAGGTACAGGATTTTGGCCGGGGAATTCCGCAGGAAGAGCAGGAGAAAATTCTGGAGCCGTTTTATATGATCGATAAATCCAGAAGCAGGAAAAGCGGCGGTGCGGGGCTGGGACTTGCACTGACTGCTATGATTGTAAAGCGGCACAATGTCTCTCTTCGGATTGAGAGCAAGGAAGGCGAAGGAAGCCGGATGATTTTACAATTTGTTTAAAAAATGATGAATACTTGATGTAAGAACCCATGTTAGGATACTGGTATAAAATCCTGATATGGGTTCTTTAGATTTAACGAAAAGGAGAGAATAGATGATGAGAAAAAGAGTATGTGCGGGTGCAGTGATGATGGCAATGATGCTGACGGCCTGCCAGAAGAATCCGGTTTCTTCCATTGTTGTAAATAAAGACATGGATAAACTGATTGAAGAGGCAGGAAAGGATGGTACAAATGTATCGGATGCTGCCGGAAATTACAATATCTACCAGACGACTCTTTCGGATGAATCTCTGGGAGTTACTGTAAATGTAGATGCAAAGGTGGATATTCCGCAGACGGAGCAGATGTCGGTGTTCCGTGTCAAATGCCAGACGATCAGTCAGGATTTTCTGAGTCAGGCGATTCAGGAGCTGGCACCGGGAGAGCAGCTATATGATGCTGCGAAAACCACTGAAATGAGAACCAGGAGTGAGATCGAAGCAGAAATCAGCAGCGAAAAAGCCTCTATAGAAGAGATGAGGAACCAATGTACGGAAGAAGACTTTGAAGTGTATCAGGCGGAAGGACAGCAGATCATCAATGGACTGCAGGAAGAATATGAAAATGCTCCGATAGAAGTGCTCTGGGAAGGAAATGAGTCCGATGGGTTATTACATCGGACGGCAGAGCTTCACGAGCAGAACAGCAGTAATGAATTTTATGAATGGATGTATAGTCTGAATCAAAATGGTGAGGCATATTACGGCATCAATGATGGAAAAAGCGGAACATATACGTCCTTCTATGTGCAGAACAATGAGGAACGGGGAAACTGCTTTAGATTCTGCCGGGGAACGCATGGACATATTTTTCTTCCTTATGCTTATGTAAGTTCTTCGAATCTGTACGGGGTACGTACGGCAGACAGTGAAGGGACTCCGGAGATTCTTGGTATTGGAGGTTCAGAGGGAGATATGGAGGAATTTACGGATGAAGCTGCGACAATTTCGCTGGCAGAGGCGAGAACAATGGCAGAAGCATTTCTCGAAAAAATGGGGCTGGATACATACCAGTACTATGAAGGCGGGCTGTACAATGAATGTGAGGATATTCGTAAGAGTGATATACAGGGGTATCGGAAAGTGTATATTCTTCGCTATATGCGGAATATTGACGGAACCTTTACCATCTATAGCGGCAGCAGCAAATACGAGGAAGGATGGAGTGACAACTCGTATGTGAAAAAGGAATGGCCGGAAGAATGTGTCGAGATTTATGTCAATGATTCTGGAATTGTAGGCGTGAATTATAATGCACCTCTGGAAATCATGGAAACTGTGGTAGAAAAATCGAATTTGAAGACCTTTGATGAGGTGAAAGAGACCTTTGAAAAAATGGTGTTGGTGGCAAATGCGCAGGCGGATGCGGAAGAAGGACTTCACAAAACGATTCAGATAGACAGAGTTGTCCTCGGTTATGCCAGAATCAGTGAAGCAGACAGCTACGATACGGGTCTTCTGGTACCGGTCTGGGATTTTGAAGGAACGGCTGCTACGACTTATGAGGGTTCAGGCAGTGACAAAGACAACGCATATACAAATGCGGGAAGTATTCTGACAATCAATGCGATAGATGGTTCTATTATTGACCATACACTGGGATACTAGCGGAAGATTGGGATATAAAAATGAATAGTTTTGAGATGGATTTAAAAAGAGCCTTTTTATCCCGGGGGTTTTTCATTGGTCTGGTATTGGAAGTAGTGATCCTGCTTACTGCCGGATTCGATTCAGACCTGTTCCGTATGGGAGTGCCGGTCATATGCACATTTCCATATGCGACAGCCTGGCTGGCGGATTACCAGAGCGGTTTTTTGAAAGCGTACCTGCCCAGATGCAGCGTGCCGGCATACATTCTGGGGAAAATTCTGGCGTGCGGCATCAGCGGCGGCGCGCTGGAAGCTCTGGGAGGCTGGCTGTATCTGTGCGTGAAAAGTAAAGAAGAAATGCAGGTCAGCCCGATGCTGCTGTTCATGTCGGGGATGTTCTGGGCGGTACTGGCAGCTGCCATAGCGGCGCTGTCCCAAAGCCGGTATCTGGCATATGGAGGGGCATTTGTCATCTATTATCTGCTGGTGATTTTATATGAGCGCTATTTTAAAAGCCTGTACTGCCTGTATCCGTATGAATGGATTGCTCCAGAACATACCTGGGTCTTTGGAAAATGGGGAATTGTGCTTCTGATAGCGGCGCTGACAGCAGTTTTTATCTGCCTGTACGATATGATTCTCAGGAGGTGTATTAGTAATGTATAGAATCCGTCAGATCGGATTGGTTGCCATGGCGAATTTCAGAAGATGGCGTCGGAATCCTCAGATCGCACTGGCATTTGGCCTGGGCTTTGTCGTCTGCTTTCTGCTCTCGGATAAGGTCCTTGCCTTTGCTGCAAAGCATGAGACGGTAGTACAGATTATGGAGCCGTTTATCTGGACCTTTGGAGACGCGAACTCGATTCTGCTGATCTCGCTGTTGCTGCTGCTTCTATTTGCAGACATGCCGCATCTGGGAAATGAGGCGCCTTTGTTTTTGATTCGGATCAATCGCAAGATCTGGCTTTTGGGACAGATCGTATATTTGGTTCTGGCAACAATAGGATTTACACTTTTCATACTGCTTTCCACCTGTATTCTGGCAGGGAGCAAAGCCTATACGGCGAATCTTTGGAGTGAAACAGCGGCGATTCTCGGATATTCCGGTATCGGCAGCCAGATTGCCATTCCGGCCTTTGTCAAGGTTCTGGAAGTATCCTTTCCTTATTCATGTATGCTGCATATTTTCGGTCTGATGACCGGCTATGCTGTGCTGATGTCCAGCCTGATTTTGTATCTGAATCTGTGGAAAGGAAATGGTGGTACGATTGGCGGTATCCTGTTTAGCGGATTTGGATTTCTGATGAATCCGGAGGTAATCGCAAAGCTGCTTCAACTGTCTCAGGAGCAGAAGAATATAGCGAATATCGTCTTCGGGTGGATTTCACCACTGAATCATGCGACATATTATATGCATAATTTCGGATATGACAATCTGCCCAGACTCTGGGTATCCTACCTGTTTTTTGGGACAGGCATTTTGTTGTTATCCTTTCTTTCGATCCGGCAGATCAGAAATTATTCCTTTGATTTTACGGGAACACAGAAATAGTAAGGGCAGAAATATAGAAGTCAGGAGAGGTGGCAAAATGGAGCAGCAGACAGGGATTATAGTGGAACATGTATATAAAGCTTTTGGAAAGGAGCAGGTTTTAAAGGATGTGAGTCTGACGATTCCTCCGGGAAAGATTTTCGGTGTGGTCGGAAATAATGGAAGTGGAAAAACTGTGTTAATGAAATGCATCTGTGGTTTTATGAGGCCGGATGCAGGGAGGATCCTCGTCAATGGAAGTCTGGTGGGCAAGGAATGTGATTTTCCGGACGGGCTCGGAGTCATTATTGAGACACCGGGATTTCTGCCGAATCTGAGCGGCTTTCAGAATCTGAAGATTCTGGCCTCTTTAAAGGGACGGATCGGAAAGAATGAGATCAGTGAAGCTTTGAAGATGGTTGGACTGAAACCGGATATGCGAAAACCAGTTTCGAAATATTCTCTGGGAATGCGGCAGCGGCTGGGCATCGCGCAGGCAATTATGGAAGATCCGGGTGTATTGATACTGGATGAACCGTTCAACGGTCTGGATAAATCCGGTGTCGGCCAGATGCGGGAATTGCTCAAAGAGCTGAAACAGCAGGGGAAAGCTATTCTCCTGGCCAGCCATAATGCACAGGATATTGAGGAGCTATGCGATGATGTACATGATATGGAGGAAGCGTGGAAATGAAAGAATTGCGAAAGAAATTGAAAATTGGTCTGTTGGTTGTCTGTTTGCTGTTTAGTGGAAGCAGACCTCTGGTGCAGGCAGCATCGGAGGGGCATTCAGACGGAGAACAGACGAAGCTGCCGGAGCAGCCAGGAGATGGTCTGGTTAAAATGGCAGAGGTAGCCAGACTGATTGTAGACAGTCAGAATCGGTATATGGATATGGAGAAATCCTATTCGGAAGGGTATGTACCCAAGGTAGAGGATGGAAAGGCGATTCTGGTCGTACCGTTTCAGTGCGAAGAAGAATTGAAAAACCACCTGTTGAGGATCTCTTTACACCTGGGGGATGCTCAGAATATGCCATTTGTCTGTAAGAATTATAAGAAGAATGTTGCCTTACAGAGGGTAAACATCAATGACAGTGCGGAAACTGCAGAATGCTATCTGGCTGTCTTTGAGCTGGAATTAAGAGAGGATCGGCAGAATGGAAGCTATCCGGTGACATTAGAGGTACAGGCGGTAGATGCGGCAGGAAATGATATCCAGGAAGAGGTTATCATCTATGTTACGATCACCGATGCTTCGAACGCAAATCAGGACGATCAGAATCCAGATAATCCGAATCCGGATGACACGGGAAATGTACCGGATGCAGGGGGAGATACGACGTCCGGTGATTCTGCACAGGATTTACCGGAGTTTGCGCCGAAGGTGATGGTGCAGTCCTGTCAGTTCTCAAAGCAGCCGATCCAGGCAGGAGATACCTTTACAATGGATATTACACTTCTCAATACCAGTAAAACGGATCTGGTGAAAAATATGACGGTGATGATCAGTGGACAAGGGGAGTATTTTAATCTGTTAAGCCAGACGGATACGATTTATATCGATTCCATTCCGGCGGGAAGTACAAGCGTTGTTTCTTATCAATACACTGTACAGGCAGCAACGCCGCAGGGACAGTATACCATGGAGCTGGCACTGGACTATGCGGATGCAAAGGGCAATGTCTATACGGTCAGCGGGAAAGCGAATGTTCCCGTAGAACAACCGGTACGGATGTCTTTTGATCCGCTGGTACTGGCTGCAGAGGTACAGGTAGCGGATGTAGTTGATGCGCAGATACAGGCCATGAATCTGGGACGCAGTAAAGTATATAATGTCCGGGCAGTTGTCGAAGCAGATGGCTTAAAACCGGAAGGGACAATCTTTATCGGTGATATAGAGGCCGGTGCCAGGGGAGAAGGAAGCACACGTATCTCCATCACCAGCTTGTCAGAAGGAAGCTCTTTGTACGGAAAAACGAACGGTACAGTGACATTTTATTATGAGGATGAAAGGGGACAGGAATATACAGAAACGGCAGAGATTTCCACAACGATCCAATCTCCTTTTTCGAATACAGAAGACAAGGAGGAGGATAAGACGGGGCAATGGTGGGTAATCATGGCCGGAATCGGCGGTCTTCTTGCCGTACTGGCAGCCGTGATTGCCGCTTACCGTGCCATGACCCACGACCAGAAACTTCTGAGCAGCGCCGACCGTTTGCGTTGACCTTAGGAAGCCTGTTTATTCGCGATAATAGACTCTCTTGACTCTCGACGATACCGATGTGAGAATCTCGTACGGTATTGTGTCGAGAGTCTCTGCTATTGTATCCACTGGAATTTCCGGTCCGAAAATTTCCACCCTGTCTCCTACGTGGCATTCGCTGCAGTCGGTCACGTCGACCATGCAGGCGTCCATGCAGATGCTTCCCACTATGGGACAAAGCGTGCCGTTGATCATCACGCTATGGTGTCCGTTGCCCAGATGGCGGTTGAGGCCGTCGGCGTATCCCACGGGAATTGTGGCTACAACGGAATCGCGGTGCAGCATGCCGCGGCGGTTATAGCCCACGGTGGTTCCCGCGGGCCATTCTTTTATGGAGATGACAGTGGTGTACAGAGAGGAAACCGGTCGAAGTTCGTCTTGGGATCCGTCGTGCATGGTGGCTATACCATACAGGCAGATGCCGAGACGCACCAGATCATACTGATGTTCGGGGAAACGGCTTATGCCCGTTGAATTGAGGATATGCCGCATTATGTAATGGTTGAATCCGCGCTGGAGAAGGTCGGTGCAACGGTCGAAGTATTCGAACTGGCTCAGAGTATAGTCATCCATCATCGGATCGTCGGCGGCTGCAAGATGGCTGAATACCGAAACCGGGCGCACGNNAAAGCAAAGGAAGCAGATGGATGAAGTGGACGAATTGGTGGAATAGATTCTGGAGACGCAGAAAGCAGAGCGACCGTTTTAAAGTCATTTTATTATTTGGTCTGGCAGGAGTTTTTTTTGCCGGGCATGCTGTTTATGCCGGGGTGCAGGTATACCGGATGGTGGACAGCAGCATAGAGTATGTTCTGGAAGATACTTCTGAAAACGGAGTGACGGATGCGCAGATCAGCCGGATACGGGAAATGGACTTTGTTACGATGGTCAGCCGTCAGCTGGAAACCTCCCTGGTGCTGTCGGCAGAATGGGGAGAAAGTACGATTTCCTGCCTTGAAATATCAGAGGCGTATCTGAACACAGCATATGGCATTCAGGAAAATGGTACGATGAAGACCTTTTATCTGAACCAGGCTGCCTGTGATCAGCTCCTGGAATCCTCCAAAGGTACGATAGAAGACAGTGCAGAGTTGAATCAGATGCAGATTCATTATTCCGTCGGAGAGGAGGAAAAGGGCATTGCAAGACTGGTTGTGCTGCACCATGGCGTGCCGGATGACAAGCCGTATGCCTTCTGCAGGGCGAACAGTGTCCGCCTGCTTGACAATTCTTCTGAAATACGGGTACAGGCCGCCGGACAGGATCTGGACGGACTGCAGCTTACAAAGCTGATACAGACGGGCCTTCAGTTGGTCAATGAAGCGGAGATAGAGGAACATACCTACCGACAGGAGGCCGGATTTCTGCGGATTCGTTACAATAGCCTGGCAGCTGTGATCTGTCTGCTGGCGGTATGGAGCCTGATAAAATATACACCGAGGGAAAACTTTGACACAAATTTGACGCAGAGAGGCATTGCTGAGAAAAAATCTATTGACTAAGAGAAGCAGGTGAAATATACTAAATTATCAGAATTATTGAATGCACTCTGTTTTTTGAAGAGCTTCATCAGGAATTCAGTGAATGACATTCGAGCGATAGAAATGATATTGAATGAGGCAGGGAGGAAGATGAAAATGAGCAGTCAGAGTTATATGGAACGGGCAGAGCAGGCAGTGCTGCATACTTATAATCGCTATCCGGTTGTATTGGATCATGGTAAGGGGGTTTATCTTTACGATGTAGATGGAAAGGAATATCTGGATTTTGGTGCAGGTATCGCCGTATGTGCACTCGGATACAGCAATCAGGCGTATAAGGATGTGATCCGGGAACAGTCCGAAAAATTATTGCAGACCTCAAATCTGTTCTATAATGTACCTGCTATGGAAGCCGGGGAGAAGCTTTTGCGGGCCAGTGGAATGGATAAGGTGTTCTTTACCAACAGCGGAACCGAAGCAATGGAAGGAGCCATCAAAGCAGCAAAGAAGTATGCGTATCTGAAAGATGGACATACGGATCATGAAATCATCGCCATGCAGCATTCCTTCCACGGAAGAAGTATGGGTGCACTTTCTGTAACCGGAAATGCGCACTACCGGGAACCGTTTGAACCGCTGCTGCCGGGAATCCGTTTTGCAGAGTTTAATGATTTTGGCAGTGTTCTGGAACAGGTAACAGAAAAAACCTGTGCGATTATCATGGAAACCGTACAGGGCGAAGGCGGCATTTATCCGGCAGATAAGACATTTTTCCGGAAGGTAAGAGAACTTTGCGACGAGAAGGATATTTTGCTGATCCTGGATGAGGTACAGTGCGGTATGGGACGGACGGGCTATATGTTTGCATGGCAGGCGTATGGAATAGAACCGGATATTATGACCTGCGCAAAAGCGCTTGGCTGCGGTGTACCGATCGGTGCATTCGTATTGAATCGAAAGACGGCGGAGAATTCCCTGGTATCCGGTGACCATGGTACGACCTATGGTGGAAATCCGTTCGTCTGTGCAGTTGCCGGCAAGGTGTTCGATATCTTTGAAGAAGAAAAGATTCTGGAACATGTACAGAAAATCACGCCATACCTGGAACAGAAACTGAATCAGCTGGTAGAGGAGTATGATTTCCTGACGGAAAGACGTGGTATGGGACTGATGCAGGGGCTCGTAGTAAGTGGACGGCCGGTAGGAGAAATTGTCAGTAAGGCACTGGAAAATGGACTGGTTCTGATGTCGGCAGGTGCAGATGTGCTCCGCTTCGTTCCACCGCTTGTGATTACAGAGGAACATATTGACGAGATGATCAGAAGGCTGCGGATGAGCTTTTAGGAATTTGGCAGACTGCAGGAAGAGACTTTAAATAAATAACTTTAGGATGAAAATATCAGAAAAAATTAGCACTCACCTCTTGACACTGCTAACAACAAGTGTTATATTCTTTCTAGAACAAAAAAACATTTTCAATAGC
>DNJM01000053.1:4695-4846 GCA_003489085.1 Lachnospiraceae bacterium | reverse complement strand
TTTAGAAAGGGAAAAGATAAATTCTGTTCCGACACCTTCGGTACTGATGACGTTGATATTTTCATCATGAGCCTGAATCGCTTCCTTTACAATGGAAAGGCCGAGACCGGTTCCGCGTTTATCCTTCCCGCGGGACAGATCTGATTTATAG
>DNJM01000053.1:0-4414 GCA_003489085.1 Lachnospiraceae bacterium | reverse complement strand
GGACAGATCTGATTTATAGAAACGATCCCAGATCTTATTCAGACTCTTTTTCGGGATACCAATTCCATGATCCTTGACAGAGATAAAGACCTTGTCATACCGGTCTGTCGTTTCGATCGTAATACTGGACTGTGGATTGCTGAATTTGATCGCATTGTCCAGGAGATTGTAGAGCACCTGCTGGATCTTGCTGCGGTCTGCCATTACGAAGAGTGTTTTAGAAGCCAGAAGGAGTTCAATGCTGATTTCTTTTTCCACACAGCGTCCTTCGAAGGACTCTGCGGTACTCTTAATGACCTCATGGATATCGAAACGTGTTTTGTTCAGCATCAGATCCTTTCGATCGAATTCGTTCAGTGTCAGCAGATCCTTGGTCAGATCTGTCAGGCGTTCTGTCTCAAACAGAATAATCTTCAGATACTTATCCTGCATTTCCGGCGGAATCGTGCCATCTGCAATTGCCTCTACATATCCTTTGATAGAAGTCAGCGGTGAACGAAAATCATGAGACACATTGGCAATAAATTTTTTCTGATAATCCTCCATGTCCTTCAGATGTGAGGACATATAGTTCAGAGAGGCGGACAAATATCCCATCTCGTCCTGCGTGGTAACAGGAATCTCATAGTCCAGATTACCGGAGGCATATTGAGTAGCGGCCTCTGTGATCCTGCGAAGAGGCTCATAAACGATGAAACGAATCATGAGAAGAATCGAAAAGGACATCAGATAGATTACGAAAACTGTGATGTAGACATACCGCATCAAAGTATCCTTTTCTTCCAGAAGAAGAGAAAGGGGCTGATGCAGTATAATATATCCTTTGGTAGAAAAGCCCCGTGTTACCGGTGCCAGCACGGTAATCACATCCTCTTGGAAGCAGCCATGATAGTCACCTATCAGACAGGAGGTTCCGGCACCCTCGGCCGGATCGAAATCCGGGATGGCAATAGGAGCGAAACTCATTCCATCAGGGGAAGCGGAGGTCAGGAGCTTTCCATCTGCATCCACAAACCAGGCAGCAGCCTCCATATAGGCTGCCACCTGGTTTAGTTGACCATATACCTCGTAAAGTGTATATTCCTCCGAATAATATCCGGATAGATAATCGTTTGCCAGGATACTGGCTTCCCGATAAAGGGCCTGGGAGGCGCGTTTTGTCATGTGCTGCTCAAAAAGCTCTGAGTTCAGGGTGGCTACGGTAAAAAGTGTCATAAATCCAAAAGCAATATAAAGCAGGATAAACTTCAGATATAGTGTGCTGCGCATTTAGCTCACCTCGAATTTGTAACCGATGCCCCAGACAGTGCTGAGCTTCCAGGTTGGATGATCCTTGATCTTCTCACGGAGACGTTTGATATGGACATCGACGGTACGGGTATCACCGATGTATTCATATCCCCATATCTGATCCAGAAGCTGTTCACGGGTAAAAACCTGATTCGGAGAAGCGGCCAGAAAATACAGAAGCTCCAGCTCCTTCGGCGGCATTTCCACATGTTTCCCATCTACGACAACAGAATAGTTCGTCAGATTAATTTCAATGCCGGGATAGGTAACGCATTTGCCTTTATCAGCAGAAGCCACTTCCGGACGTGCGGTCTGATAACGGCGAAGTACGGCACGTACCCGGGCAACCATTTCTTTTGAGTCAAAGGGCTTAATAATATAATCATCCGCGCCCAGCTCCAGGCCGAGCACCTTATCAAATACTTCCCCCTTGGCGGAAAGCATGATGATGGGTACCTGAGATTTGCTGCGGATTTCCCGGCAGACCTGGTAACCATCGATTCCCGGCAGCATCAGATCCAGCAGGATGAGATTTGGCTGATAGCTGTCAAAAGCAAGCAGGGCGTTTTCCCCATCATATACCATTTTTGTATCAAAGCACTCCTTTGTCAGATAAAGCGAGATCAGTTCTGCAATATTTTCATCGTCATCTACGATTAATATTTTCTGTTTGGAAACCAAGGCGGTTCCTCCTTTCTGTAAATACGGGCTGTCAGTAAAATAAAATTATTTGAATTCTACAATAGTTACGCCGGCATCGCCCTCACCAAATGCTCCGAGACGGAAGGATTTGACGTGCTTCTGGCGCTTCAGATACTGATGAATTCCCGCGCGGAGTGCACCGGTTCCCTTACCGTGAACGACGCGTACCGGACTGATGTGTGCAATGTAGGCATCATCCAGATATTTATCGAGCTCAGCAATCGCTTCGTCAACAGTCTTTCCCAGCAGATTG
This sequence comes from Lachnospiraceae bacterium, assembly GCA_003489085.1. Taxonomy (GTDB): domain Bacteria; phylum Bacillota; class Clostridia; order Lachnospirales; family Lachnospiraceae; genus DNJM01. The sequence goes on along the minus strand of DNJM01000053.1, from coordinate 2,169 downwards.
ATTTCCGCATTGACGGATAAGGATTTGCTCATTTTTACCTTACCGGTGGACGTATGGGATTTCTTCCTGCCATAATCCATGGAGGGCTCTTCGATGATTTCCAGGTCTTTGATATTCACCTGGCTGCGCAGGATACCCATCTGTACGAAAAGATTGCCTCTGGCATCCGGCTTCGAGCTGACTGTACCAGTCAGGTTCATGCTTAGTACCTTCACGGATTCGCCCAGACGGAAATCTTCCGGACGATATTTTTTCCTTGGTGAAGGGGCAGCCTGCGCCATCGGTGTCTGCGTTTTCTGGATTTTCTGGCGCAGACGTTCTCTTTCCCGCTCCATTTCAGCGGCAGAAATATTTTCCTTGCCGAATTTGCGGAAGTTCTTCATCGTCTCGTCTGCCACCTCTTTGGCCTCACGCAGGATTACGCCGGCCTTTTCATTCGCCTCCCGAAGGATCCGGTCGCGCTGTTCGTCCATTTTTTTCTGCTTTTTCTTCAGCTCTTCCCGGAGAGCTTCGATTTCTCGCTTGTATACATTAATTTCGTTCTGTTCCTTTTCGATTGTTCTGCGGCTGTCTTCCAGATTGGTCAGCAGATCTTCGAAGGATTCGTCCTGCTCTGTCAGATGCTTTTTGGCTTCGTCAATAATATAGTCAGGCAGTCCCAGCTTGCTGGAGATAGCAAATGCATTACTTTTGCCGGGGATACCAATCAGTAAATGGTAGGTTGGTCGAAGCGTTTCTACGCTGAATTCACAGCAGGCATTTTCCACACCTGGCGTAGACAGCGCATATACTTTGAGTTCACTATAATGTGTGGTTGCCATCGTACGTATTCCTCTGGAATGCAGATGGGACAGGATGGCAATTGCCAGCGCGGCTCCCTCGGTTGGATCCGTTCCGGCTCCCAGCTCGTCAAAAAGCACCAGTGACCTTTCATCCACCTCCTCCAGGAAAGAAACGATATTGGTCATGTGGGCAGAGAAGGTACTTAGGCTCTGCTCGATACTTTGCTCATCGCCGATATCTGCGTAGACCTGATGGAAGACGGCCAGCTCAGAGCGTGCCAGTGCCGGGATATGGAGTCCGGACTGTCCCATCAGTGTAAACAGACCGACTGTTTTAAGGGAGACGGTTTTACCGCCTGTATTCGGTCCGGTAACGATCAGCAGGTCAAAATCCTTTCCCAGTGTAACCGTAATCGGGACTACTTTTTTCTTCTCCAGCAGTGGATGGCGTCCCTCACGGATATGGATCCGGCCTTCTTCATTAAAGATAGGACAGCTGGCATTCATAGACAGTGCCAGGGCACCGCGCGCAAAGATAAAATCCAGTTCCGGCAGAACCTGACAGTTTGTCCGGAGTTCTGAGGTATATCCGGAGCATTCTTCAGAAAGACGAGCCAGAATGACCTGGATCTCTTCCTGTTCTTTTCCATATAGCTCCTTCAGATCATTGTTCAGATTGACAACCGCCATTGGCTCAATGAATAAGGTAGATCCGGTAGCTGACTGGTCGTGAATCATTCCTGTTACCTGCCCGCGGTATTCTGCCTTTACAGGCAGACAGTACCGATCACCGCGCATCGTAATCAGATTATCCTGCAGGTAGTTTCTGAGAGAGCCGTTTGCCAGATTGACCAGCGTAGAATGGATCCGATCATTGATACTGTGGATACTGCGCCGGATGCGTTTTAATGTACTGCTGGCATCATCGCTGATCTCATCTTCATCCAGAATACAGGAGCGGATCGAGGCTGCCAGTGGAGTCAGCGGTTCGATCTGGTCAAAATATGCATCCAGACAATCTGCAGCATCATCGACTGTTTCATGGCGCCCGTAGGATTTCACCCGACCGGCAGTTTCAAGCACCTTGCAGATACGAAGCAGTTCTCCGCAGCCAAGTGCAGCGCCGATTTCCAGGCGCTTTAAAGAATCTTCAATCCGGGTGCAGCCGCTGAAGGACGGGCGCCCCTTACGTACAATTCTTGTGAAAGCAGCAGCAGTCTGCTCCTGTGCAGTCTGTATCTGTTCCAGATCTGTCATGGGAAGCAATCCCCGGCAAAGATCTTTCCCCCGCTGAGAAGAAGCCTGCTCTGTCAGCAAATCAATAATTTTATGATATTCCAGTTTTTTTAAAGTTTTTTCATTCATATAACCCGTCTTTCTGCGAAAG
>DNJM01000138.1:7760-13848 GCA_003489085.1 Lachnospiraceae bacterium | reverse complement strand
TGTATTTCTGTGCGGAAAATGCTATATTGTAGTTAGTTTAGAAACTATACTATTATAAAAAGAAATACACAAAATGGATGTTTTAGATTTGGAAAGGAGATTAAAAAGATGACAAAGCTAAATATTGGTGACGTAATGCCGGATTTCTCTTATCAGACGCCATTTGGAACAGGCTTTACGCTGGCAGAAACCGCACAGAAGGCACCTCGTACGCTGTTACTGTTTTTGCGTTATTATGGCTGCCCGCTCTGCCAGTATGATATTCATCAGGTGCAGGTACACTATAAGGAGTTGACTGCCGGAGGCGGTCAGATACTGGTAGTGCTGCAGTCCGATCCGGCTGCTCTCGCTGCCCGGCTTGGAACGGCAGACGCACTGCCGTTTCCGATTATCTGCGATCCGGATCAGGCACTTTACAAAGAGTTTGCCATTGCACCCGCCGCGAATATGCTGAAGATGGCAGATGCAAAGACAATTGTAAAGATCGTGAAGGCAACTGCAGCCGGATATCAGCATGGTGCTTATGAGGGAAATGAGCAGCAGCTGCCGGCTGTCTTTGTGATGGATGAGAACCGTAAACTGACTTATATACATTACGGAAAAAGTGCAGGAGATATTCCTTCGGTTGCGGAGATGAAGAGCCTGCTGAAAGGATGTTAAAAAGCAGAATAAAAAATTCACTTGACCTAAAGTGAACTTCAAGAACTATAATTTTCTTATTGATAGAACCGGATCAGACCAGGATCCGGATAGAAGGAGGAAATATATTCATGGAGTATCGCAGTTTGGGAAATACGGGCCTTATGGTCAGTGAAATTGGTATGGGATGTGAGGGATTCGGAAAGGATGAATGTCGAAATGCCATGCGTTTTCTGGATGTGGCGGAGGAAACCGGCATCAACTATTTTGATCTGTATACCTCTAATCCGGAAGTGCGTCGAAGTGTCGGGAATGCGCTGCAGGGACGGAGAGAGAAATTCATTATCCAGTCACATATCTGTTCCGTATGGAAAAACGGGCAGTATGAAAGAACCCGTGATCTGGATGAGGTAAAAGCTGGTTTTGAGGAAATGATGTCGCTTCTGCAGACGGATTTTATCGATGTGGGGATGATCCATTATGTCGATTCGATACAGGACTGGGAGACGATTGTAAATGGCCCTGTTCTGCAGTATGTTCTGGAACTGAAAAGAGCCGGAACCATCCGCCATATCGGGCTGAGCAGCCATAATCCGCAGGTGGCTCTGGAAGCGGTAAAGAGCGGTTATATTGAAGTGCTTATGTTCAGTGTGAATCCATGCTATGATCTGCAGCCGGCCAGTGAAAATGTGGAGGATCTGTGGAAGGATGAGAATTATCAGGCGCCGCTTATCAATATGGATCCGCAGCGGCAGGAATTATATGAGACCTGCCAGCGGCTGGGGGTTGGTATTACAGTCATGAAGGCATTCGGCGGCGGGGATCTTCTGGATGAGACGATGTCTCCTGCAGGAAAAGCGCTGACGGTAAATCAGTGTCTGCATTATGCACTGACCCGTCCGGCGGTAGCGACGGTACTGGCAGGCGCTCATACGGTGGAACAGCTCCGTACAAGCCTTGCCTATGAAGAGGCTTCAGAAGAAGAAAAGGATTACGCCCTGGCGTTTGCTTCCTTCCCGAATATTAGCTGGAAAGGCCACTGTATGTACTGCAGCCACTGTGCACCATGTCCGAAGCAGATTGAAGTTGCATCCGTGACGAAATTCCTGAATCTGGCAAAAGCACAGGGAGAGCTGCCGGAAACCGTTCGGGAGCACTATGCGGCACTTTCCCATCATGCCGGCGAATGTATTCAGTGCGGCGCCTGTGAGACACGCTGTCCATTCGGCGTTTCCATTGTGGAAAATATGAAAAAGGCAAAAGAGATATTTGGTTACTAGAAAGGCTGACAGACGAACAGCGGTTCGTCAGAGGAATTGACAAACCCCCGCAATCGTATTACAATAGTAAGAAATAACCCAACAAAAGATGAAAGCGAGATCTTTTATGAAGAAATACAGTTTTGTAGTAGGGGAATGTCTGAAAGAAGATCAGAAATACCAGTTTCGGTGTAAAGATCGGAACTATCATATTTCTGTAACAACCCCGGAAGGGACGGAGAAGATTATTTTTCGTTCCGGCAATATGCAGGAAGCATATGCAAGGTGGCGGGAGATTAAGGGCGGCGGCCAGAAGAATGGGCATACCTCCCAGAAAAGAAGCCGTGAAAAGTAAATAACAGTCCATTGGAAAGTTGTCCACAATATGAATTTTTCGGTTGTGCGGCAGCTTTTTCTATAACAGGCATGAGGCGTGTTGCCTCCTGTACATCGATGCTATGGAAAGAGCAGTAAGGGAAAAGAAAATGCATGAAGTGAAAGTAAAATCTATTTTATCACCGCAGAACGGAATGAATCTATATCGCGGCTGTACCCATGGCTGCATTTACTGTGACTCCAGAAGTACCTGCTATCAGATGCGGCATCCCTTTGAGGATATTGAGGTGAAGAGCAATGCGGTGGAGCTTCTGGAGCAGGCACTGCGCAGAAAGCGAAAAAAGTGTATGATCGCTACCGGCGCTATGACCGATCCGTATATACCGTTGGAGAAGACGCTGGGGCATACCAGACGGTGTCTGGAGCTGATTGACGAATATGGTTTCGGCGTATCTCTGCAGACAAAGTCGGATCTGATTCTGCGGGATCTGGATCTTCTGAAGCGGATTCACCGGAAGACGAAATGCGTCGTACAGATGACACTGACCACCTATGATGAGGAGCTTTGCAGACTTCTGGAGCCCCATGTATGTACTACCGGAAGAAGAGCAGAGGTTTTGAATATCCTGCGGGATGAAGGAATTCCGACGGTGGTCTGGATGAGTCCGCTGCTCCCGTTTATCAATGATACACAGGAAAATGTCAGGGGAATTCTGGAGTATTGTATACAGGCGAAGGTCTACGGCGTACTGGTCTTTGGAATGGGAATGACGCTCCGGGACGGAGACAGGCAGTACTATTACCGCAAGTTGGATGAACATTTTCCGGGATTGAAGGAGCGTTATATAGCGGCCTATGGAAATGCATATGAGATTCTTTCGCCGAACCATGCAGAGCTGATGCAGCTGTTTCATGCGATCTGCAGGGAGCATCACATCGTGACCGGTGTAGAACGGCTCTTTGCATATGCAAGAGAATTTGAAGACAAGCAGGCAGGGGAGCAGTTGAGCCTGTTTGATCTGCAGTAGGTACCAGTGAATATTTATACCAGCCAGGAGGAAAGAAAAGGCTGATGACTTTATGCCGTATATTATCAGGTTGGATTTTGAGGGAAGGAAGACCGAAAGATATATTTGACATTTTATTCTTACAAGTGTAAGATAAATATATCTTACACTTGTAAGAATAAAGTGCCATAGGTGCGGTCAGGAGGAGTCGAATATGAAATACCATAATAGAATCTGTCTTTTCGTCCTGCTGCTGCTGTTGCTCTGTCTGGGCATCGGCTGCGGCGGCACAAAGGAGACGCCGGAATCTACTGCAGAAGAGGGAGAAAGGAAAGCTTTAGAGAAAGAAACAGAGCTGATGGCAAAGCTATATGAAACCGTCTATCAGGAGGCCAGGCAGGAAGGGAAGCTGGGAGAACTGGAAACTGCGGAGAAGATGCTTGCGTGCTTAGGCAGGCAGGGTTATACAGCGATTGATTGGGCGAATCAGGTGGATATGGTGAATCCGGAGTCGGTAGAGGCATTTCAGGAACGGGTGGAGCAGAAAGAAGAAGGACAGGTGATGGTACTGAAAGTGCTGCACAATGGGGATCTGCTTCGGATAGACTGCACCACAGAGGAGGGAAAGGTAACGATCCGGAAAATATCGGCCGCATGGGAAGAAGACGGCAGCATACATGCGGACATCGTGGAGAAGTTTACGGCTAAGGTATGGAAATATACGGAAAAGGGCTATCTGATGATAGAAAAGGAGCAGCCGGCCGGCTTTGACGGACCATCCGGATACGAAGCGATCCGGGTGCAGCCGCTGGATCGGATCTGCAGGGAAATGAACCGCTGCTATATCCTGCCGGTCAGCTATCGAGGGAATAATTTTTATCTCCTGAACTGGACGGAAGACGACTACGGGGAAATGTGTATGGCAGATCTGTATGAACCCTTTTATACGCTGCTGTATGGAGAACGGCCGGGCGTAGAGCCGGAGGAAGGAACCGTACATATCAGCAGCCAGACATTGGAACAGGTATTTACTGCATATCTTCAAGTGACACCGGAACAGCTGCGGGAGAGGATCTCCTTTGATGGGAGCACCGGAGAATATCTGTGGCATTCCAGAGGAACTGCGGAAGTAACGGGGATGGAACTGCCCTATCCGGAAGTCACGGAGGTAGAAGAGCGTGCGGACGGAACCATTGCGCTGACAGTAGAAGCCGTGTGGGCCATGGAACATACGGACCAGGCATTTGTACATCGTGTGGTGATCTGTCCAGGGGAGGACGGCACCTTCTACTATCAGTCGAATACGATCCTGTCCGATGAGAAAGACCCGATGTCACTGTATACGAAACGTCTGACGGAAGAGGAGCTGGAAGAGAGCCGGATGACCGGGCAAACCGCACAGGCATGCTTTCGGACTGCTTCGGAGGAGGAGCGGGACAAGGAGAGCAGTCAGGACAGAATGGCCAGAGAGATGGAAGAAAAGCGGAAGAACAGAGTAAGTCTTCTGTCCATACAGGAAAAAAGCGATATGAAAAAGGAGCTTCTAGCGGTAGCAGAAGCGTTGGCGGAGGAAGGGGCGGACAGTGAAGCAGGTGCAAGCAGGTGCCACAAGAGCGCTGCAGCAGCTGGCGGAAATGGGAAAGACCGGATATGCAGCGGACTGCAATATGGTACAGGCGGAAGCGCTAGAGACATTCTGCCAGGCTTATCAGGAGGGCAGTTTTCGTTATCTTTCCAATCGTGTGTCAGAGACCCATCTCCTGTAAATAAGAAAGGGCAATCTCTCCCGCTGTTTGCCCGGAGGCGTTGTCAGATGCTTGCAGATTCACAGCAAAGAAATAGACATCGGCATCCGTTTCGGTAAAGCCGATAAACCATCCGTTGATTTCTTTTCCATCCTTGATGCCGGTTCCTGTTTTCCCGTAAAGGCGCCGTCCGTGATACTCTGTCAGATAGAGAGAATCCTTGACGGTATCGATCTGCTTCTGGGGCAGCCCCCAGGTATTCTGATAGAAATCTTTTAACAGAAGCACCTGCTCCTGTGGGGAGATCTGCAGAGAGGATTCCAGCCAGAAGGAAGAAAGGCCGCCGCTCAGATCCTGATTGCCATAGCCAATTCGGCGGAAGAACCGGGAGAGAGAGGCATAGCCGGTGGATCGATCCAGATTCTGAAAATACCAGTTGACAGAATACTGCATGGCACTGCGAAGCGTCTGATCCTGGTTCCAGGCGGCAAAAAAGTGCTCCGTCCGATCCCATTGCCGGGAAGAATCCTCCGGTGTAATAACACCCTCCTGCAGTGCGGCCAGGGCACTGTAGATCTTATAGGTAGAATCAGGTGAGCTGCGTCTTGCCGCCAGTTCCCGATTATAAATCTGCCAATGCTCTGTCTGCGGATCATAGAATACGAAGCTTCCGTCCCGTTCCTGGAACAGACTGGAGACTTTTAACTCTGTTACGGATGGTTCCGGCAGAAAGATACCGTCTTCTACGGGCGCTCCTGCAGCCTGCAGAGAGAGGAATGGGGCGGCAGAGATGAAGAAACAGACCGCAGTCAGCAGAATAAATGCATTTCTGCATTTTTGCGGAAAGGTCAGTGGATGGTAGGAAGCAATCTGATGGATACGTTGCTTCAGCTGGCTGTCTCTGTCTGCAAGTCCGGAATAAAAGAAGTGGTGCTGCATCGTGCGGGAAGCAGTAAAGTGAAGCAGCGTCCTTCCATATGCGGTACATTCGGAAGTGGGAAGGTGATTTAAGACGGCAAGATCACAGGCCAGTTCCTGAGACAGATGTAACTTCTGCAGTGCGAGTCGTACCAGCGGATGAAACCAGTACAGAATTCCGGCC
>DNJM01000138.1:0-7482 GCA_003489085.1 Lachnospiraceae bacterium | reverse complement strand
TCCAGTACAGAATTCCGGCCGCATTCATCAGCAGATGGATCAGGGGATCTCTCTGCCGGAAATGCTGCAGCTCATGCAGAAAAATGTGGCGGAGCTGCTCTTCGGAAGTGTCCTGCAGCATCCGGATCTCCGGATTCTGCAGAGGGAGCGCAGAGTGAAACAGCCGGGTAAACCGAAGCCTGGCCCGGAGCATCAGAAGCAGCATAAAAAGCATCCCCATGCCCCAAAGAAGAAGGATGCATCGATTCATTTTCAATAGCAGGGAAGACGTCCCTTCTACGGCATAATCCGGGAACAGAAGAGAGCCGGTTGCGATGCCGGACAGCGTGCTCTCAGTCAGAGTGCCGGCGGAAGCAAAGGATCTGCCGGACAGCCGTTTTAGAAAGAGCGGAACGGGGGACAGGAAAGCGGAGGGAAGAAAGGGAACGGCCAGAAAAAGCAGAAGCAGTTTCCAGAGGCCGCAGCGAAGCTTTCCGGTAAGGTGTTCCTTCATACAAAACTGAAACAGCAGCAGGATTCCGATGATACAGGAGAGCAGAAGGCTGCTGCACAGCAGATGGATTCCAAAATACGGTTCCATTACCGGTGTTCCTGTTCCCGTTTTTGAAGAAGAGACCGCAGCTCGTCCAGTTCCTGCTCACTTATCTGCTCCTGATCCAGATAGGCTGAAACCATGGCTGCCATCTTTCCGTCGTAAAATCGATTTAAGAAAGCCTTGCTTTTGGTAGTTCGATATTCTGTTTCGCTGACAAGCGGGGTATAGACGAAGACCCTGCCGTTCTTTTCGTAGGTCAGCGCACCCTTTTGTACCAGCCTTTTTAACATGGTCTGTATGGTTTTCGGACTCCAGTCCGTAGAAGCAGTGAGCCGGTCAGTGACCTCGGTGGTACTGACCGGCGCCATATGCCAGATGACCTTCATGACTTCATATTCAGCCTCAGAGATCTGCGGTAAAGCTTTCATAGGTGTACCCTCCGGAAAATGTATTGCCTTTATCATACACCAGAAATGCTGAAAACGCAAATCGAAGAAAAGATTAGTACAGACGTGTAATCAGCTCTACACAGGTATCGATGCCTAATTTTCCACTGTTTAATGCAATGTGATAATTCTGGGCAATGCCCCATTTCATATCCGTATAGAACTGATAGTAGGCAGCACGCCTTTTATCCTTGTCTTTCAGGCGCTTTACAGGGGAATCCGCCCGCTCGCCATATTGCTGTACGATTCGTTCGGCACGCTTTTCCATATCGGAATGAATGAACACGGTCAGGCAGTCTGCCTGGTCTTTTAAAATATAATCTGCACAGCGGCCGACAATGACGCAGGATTCCTTTTCTGCGAGGGAGAGAATCACCCTTCTCTGTGCAGCCCAGAGATCGTCCTGGTTGGAGTGACCGTTAAAGTCCCGGTCAGAGAATGCACTGGCAAGCCATCCGCCAGGTGTATATTCACCGCGTTCCTTGATATATTCTTTGGCAAACCCGCTTTCCTCGGCAATTTTTTCAATCAGTTCATGATCATAGCAGGGAATCCCCAGTTTAGCAGCTGCTTCCCTTCCGATGGTTCTTCCGCCGCTTCCAAATTCACGGCTGATGGTTATAATTCTGTGTTTCATCTTGACTCCTCCTTTACCGGTTCAGATTTCAGTGTTTTATATGTGTATGCAATCACAATCGCAGAGATAATAAAGGTCAATACATCGGATACAGGCATGGAGTACAGAACACCGTCCAGACCGAAAAATGCCGGCAGCAGCAGAGCGAATCCAACCCCGAATACGACCTCACGGATCATGGAAAGCATGGTAGAAAGCAGAGCTTTTCCGAGGGACTGCAGATAGATAAAGGTAGCTTTATTCACCGTAGCCAGAATCATCATGCAGAGGTAGATGCGGAAGCATTTTACGGCGAAATCCGTATAGTAAACACTTTCATTTGCCGCACCAAAGATACCGATGAGCTGCTTGGGAAGCAGTTCTACAATCAGAAGAGCAACGGCGCCGACGGCAGCTTCTGCAGCCAACAGCAGAGTGAAAAGCATGCTGGCTCTGTCCTTGCGGCCTGCACCGATATTATATCCGACAATCGGGATACAGCCGGCAGCCATACCAACGGCAATGGAGATCACGATCTGGAAAAACTTCATAACGATTCCCAGAACCGCCATCGGAATCTGCGCATACTGTTCCTGGCCGAAGATCGGATCCAGAGCACCGTATTTCAATGTCATGTTCTGGATCGCAGCCATTGCAGCGACCAGAGAGATCTGTGACAGAAAGCTGCAGATACCCAGCGGAAGGTATTTTCCGGCCAGTCTTCCATGGATGCGAAAGCTGTTTCGATTCAGTTTTACCGCTTTCATATGACATAAGTACCAGATAGAAAGCAGTGCTGTCAGTACCTGGCCAAGCACTGTTGCAACTGCAGCGCCCATCATACCCCATTTGCACAGAAAAATGAAGATGGGATCCAGGACAATATTGACAGCCGCTCCGGCCAGAGTAGAGATCATGGCGAATTTCGGGCTTCCGTCGGAACGGATGATCGGATTCATTGCCTGACCGAACATATAGAATGGAACACCGATGGAAATCCAGAAAAAATATTCCTTGGCATGATGAAAGGTATCTTCATTGACCCGGCCACCGAATATAGTCAGGATTTGTTCCTGAAAAATCAGATAAACCGCAGTCAGAAGCAGGCTTAAGAGTACACAAAGAATGACTGCACTTCCGATGCTTTTGTGAGCATCCTCCTGCTTGTTGGCACCCAGACTGATACTGACGAATGCACAGCAGCCGTCACCGATCATAACGGCAATAGCCAGAGCCACTACGGTAAGTGGGAATACAACAGTATTGGCGGCATTTCCATAGGAGCCAAGATAGCTGGCGTTCGCAATGAAAATCTGGTCAACGATATTATACAGAGCGGCCACCAGCAGGGAAATGATACAGGGTACGGCGTATTTTCTCATCAATCCGCCGATTGGTTCTGTTTCCAGAAAGGTATTTGATTTTTGATTCATTTGATCCTCCTTCACAAAATGAAAAGCATGCGGCCATAGAGGAGCTGGACTTATGCCTCCTGGCTACACGCTTTTACTTTTTGTGTCTATAATATATTTTAGCTTTTGCCGCAAAAAGTTCTCGTGGAAACTGATTTTGCGGACAAAAAAAGCGTGCCGCCTTCAACTGGATTTACGCAGTTAATGCCACACGCCGTTATTTATAGAATAGCAGATTTTCCAAGGAGGAGCAAAGGCATTTTTTCACAAAAATGAAGAAAAGAATGCTTGGCGGTTTGTAACAAAAACAGAATCTGTTGTAGAAATGGGACAGGTTATGCTACAATGGTGGCAGAAAGAGAAAACTAAAAGGCAGAAAGGCAGTGAAAGAGGTGGCTGAGAAAAGTAAAGAGGAAAGAGGGGAGATTCCCAGAATGCAGGTAATTGCACGGATCAGGAATGGATTCCCGGAGAAGTTCGGCGTGCCAAGGCAAAGTGGTATCGTGAATACGACGGAGGCGCAGATCGTATTTGAGCCGGTGTATCGGAATCCGGATGCGGTCAGAGGACTGGAAGAATTTTCTCATATCTGGCTGCTCTGGGTATTTTCAGAGGCGGTGCGTGAAGGCTGGTCGCCAATGGTGCGTCCGCCGAGACTGGGAGGGAATCAAAGGGTTGGTGTCTTTGCTACCCGTTCTCCATTTCGTCCGAATGAGATCGGACTTTCTTCCGTACGTCTGACGAAAATAGAGTATCATAAGGAGCTGGGGCCGGTGCTGCATGTCACCGGAGCGGATCTGATTGATGGCACACCAATTCTGGATATCAAGCCATATGTGCCCTTTGTGGACAGTCATCCGGATGCAGAGGGAGGCTTTGCCGACCGGCATAAGAATGATGGATTAGAAGTCAGATTCCCGGAGGAATGGAAGAAAGGAATGGAGGAACAGACGGCAGAGACAATCTGTGCTCTGCTTGCACAGGATCCGCGGCCTGGTTATCAGGCGGATCAAAGCAGGATTTACGGGATGCAGTATGAAGGATATGAGATTCGATTTCAGGTGGAAGGAAAGCTGCTGACGGTATGTGAGGTCAGAAAAATATAAAAGTGCTGCGCAGTCATCGATTATATTGGTGACTGCGCGGCACTTTCTAATGAAAGTTACTGTTTCTTTTGACATCCTTTGCAGTGTCCGGTGCATCTTCCCTTTCCGCTCCAGCAGTATGTACATACCTTCTCTTCCGGAAGGCCAATGGATTTCACCAGGTCGTCCAGACGGTGGTAGCGAAGTGTGGTAAAGTTCAGCCGTTTTCGGATTTCTTCCAGCATCTCGTGATAGTTCCTGCTGTCCGGGTCTGCATAATCAAGCAGTATCTCTTCCGGTACTTCATTTCCTTCCCGCTCGCGGATAATCCGACGTGTGATCAGATCCAGGTCAGATTTGGAACGGGAAAAATTCAGAAACGGACATCCGAATAAGAGCGGCGGGCAGGCCGGCCGGATGTGTACTTCTTTAGCGCCGCTGTTATAAAGGAAGGTAGTAGTTTCCCCCAGCTGTGTACCGCGGACGATGGAATCATCGATCAGCAGCAGCTTCTTGTCGCGAATCAGGTCACTGACCGGGATCAGTTTCATACGTGCGATCAGGTTCCGCTGCTCCTGATTCTGCGGCATGAAGGAACGCGGCCAAGTTGGTGTATACTTGATAAAGGGACGTGCAAATGGAATGCCGGAGGCATTCGCATAGCCGACTGCATGGGCGATACCGGAATCCGGTACACCGGCAACGATATCCGGGTGAATATTTCCGTTTTCTTCCATGTCGTGCTTTGCCAGCATCTCGCCGCAGCGATAACGCATGGCTTCTACATTGATCCCTTCATAGCTGGAGGTCGGGTAGCCATAGTATACCCAGAGGAAGGAGCAGATCTGCATTTCTTCTCCCGGAGCCTTCAGCTGTTCGATGCCTTCCGGAGTTACGGAGACGATTTCTCCCGGCCCCAGTTCATAATAATCGTGATAGCCCAGATTGATATAGGCGAAGTTCTCAAAGGAGACACAGCAGCCGTCCTCCTTTTTTCCGATGACAAGCGGGGTGCGGCCCAGACGGTCACGGGAAGCGATCAGCCTGTCCCTGGTCATCATCAGGATGGTCATGGAACCATCGATCATTTCCTGGGCAAAGGCAAGCCCCTCCTCAAAAGTAGCCTGTTGGTCGATCAGAGTGGCTACCAGCTCGGTTGTATTGATCCGGCTGCGGCTCATTTCCAGAAAATGTGTATGCCCTTTTTCATATGCATATTTTAACAGTTCTTCTTCATTATTTACCTTTCCTACGGTTGAAATCGCGTAGCTTCCAAGATGGGACTGGATCAGGAGCGGCTGCGGTTCTGTATCGGAAATACATCCGATACCCATTGTTCCTTCCAGTTCTTCTACGTCATGCTCGAATTTTGTACGAAATGGAGAATTCTCAATATTGTGAATGCTGCGGTTGAAACCATTTGGCCCGTAAACGGCCATGCCACCGCGTTTGGTTCCCAGATGGGAATGATAGTCGATACCAAAGAATAAATCCATGGTACAACTTTTTTTGGATATAACACCAAAAATACCGCCCATGTGCGACACTCCTTTGTGAATTTATAGTCTGTTCTCAGCGCCGATCGGTCCGACACTATGCTGCGTAGTTATCATAGCATAGAAAATATGAATATGACAATACATATATTCGATCAATCGTTAGAAAAAATTATGGATCCCGGTCCGAAAAAGGGCAAATGTAATAAAAAGCCGTTTCTTGACCCGACTGAAAAAACTGCGTATACTGTGTGATAGGAAGATGCGGCAGTAAAAGAGGAAAGGATCAGGAAAAGCAATGTCAGTTAAAAGTGAAATCATCAAGGTGTTGGAAGAGAATCGGGAACAGGCCATATCCGGGCAGGAACTGGCGGATATGCTGCATGTGACACGGGCCGCTGTGTGGAAAGCAGTAAAAGCACTAAAAAAGGAAGGGTATGCCATCCACGCCGCGCAGAACCGGGGTTATTCTTTGGCAGGAGAAAGTGACATTCTGTCCGAGGAAGGAATCCGCCTGTTTCTGAAAGGGGATCAGAAGAGCAACAGGATAGTGGTGAAGAAAAGTGTGGATTCTACGAATGTCTTTGCAAAAAAGCTGGCGATCGAGGGCGCGGCACACGGTACAATTGTAGCGGCAGAGATGCAGACAAAGGGCCGTGGCCGGAATGGGAAGTCCTTCTTTTCGCCGGAGGGAACAGGAATTTATATGAGTCTGATTCTCCGGCCGAGGGGAAAACTGGCCGAAATCCTTCCGATTACGGCGGCTACGGCGGTGGGAATTGTGCGGGTGATCCGCCGCATGACGGGAATGGAAACAAAGATCAAATGGGTCAATGATATTTACCTGGAGAACCGTAAGATCTGCGGCATTTTGACAGAAGCCATTATGGATTTTGAAAGCGGCGGAATAGACGCCCTGATCATAGGAATCGGATTGAATATCCGTACGGAACAGGAAGCTTTTCCGGTGGAGCTTAGAGATACGGCTGCTTCTTTGTTTCCGGAAAAGGTCACGAGAAATGAGCTGATTGCGGAAATTGCGGAAGAAGTTCTGGAGCTTTCTGAAGCACCGGGAACCATGGAAATAATGGAAGAATATCGACAATATTCACTGGTACTGGGAAAAGAGATCTTCTGGGAGGAAAAAGGAATCGAAAGAAGCGGCATTGCAAAAGAAATTACGGCAGACGGAGCTTTAAAGGTTCTGTGCGGGTCAGAAGAAGTCCTGCTCAGAGCCGGTGTGATTTCTGTTCGGTCTTGTCTTTGGAACAGAAAATAGGTATAATCTTTGCAGCAGGAACACGGAGTATCCTGGAAAGGAAAAGAAGATGGACAGACAGAAATTTTTTGACGGTCAGCTATTTGATATATATAAGGAAATGGGAGCGCATCCGGGAAAGGAAGGGGTTCGTTTTGTCACCTTTGCACCACGTGCGAAGCGGATTGCAGTCATTGGAGAATTTAATGGATGGCAGGAGGAGGCACTGTTCCAGGACGGCAGAAGCGGCTTCTTCTATGGTACGATTGCCGCAGCCAGACCAGGGCAGATGTATAAATATCGCGTGTATACGGAAAATGGCGGCTGTGTAGAGCATTGCGATCCGTATGGTTTTGGAATGGAGCTGCGCCCGGCATTCTGCTCCATTATCCGGGACTTGTCCGAATATACATTTCAGGATGAAGAGTGGATGAGAAACAGGACGGACGGCAAAGAAGAGGCGGTCAATATCTATGAGCTGCATCTGGGCTCCTGGAAGAAGAAGTCCGATGCGGAAACCGGCTGGTACCGGTATGATGAACTGGCGGACCTTTTGATTCCATATTTAAAGGAGAACCATTATACCCATGTGGAGATGATGCCGTTGTCCGAGCATCCGTTTGACGGCTCCTGG
>DNJM01000079.1:1116-14726 GCA_003489085.1 Lachnospiraceae bacterium | reverse complement strand
CATTGAGTCTGCATTATACTGTGAAAGATCCGGAAAGCTTCGGCATTTCTCCCGGTAAGGTTACATATGGCTCCCTTTCCACAGATCCTTCAGCAGCACTTGCTTCCTGTGAAAATGGTATCCATGCCCTGACCGGATTTTCTTATGAGGACCTGACAGAGGAAAACCAGCTGACCTACGATATCCTGGAATCTTACTTCACGGCCTCCCGTACCGTTGCTCCTTATCTTCTTTACCAGGAACCGCTCAATGCTACAACTGGTCTGCAGGCACAGCTCCCGGTATTGCTTTCGGAATACCGGTTCTACTCGCAGGAAGATATCGACACCTATCTGGAACTTTTGGGGCAGACACCGGCTTATTTCACATCTGTGATTCAGTTCGAACAGGCCAAGTCAGACGCCGGACTCTTCATGTCTCCGGATGCCGCAGAGGCAGTGATTGCACAGTGCCAATCCTTCTTAAATATGGGAGACGCCAACTATCTGTATACTACATTCAGCGAACGTCTGGACGCTTTTACCGAATTTTCCGGACAGCAATTTTCAGATTACATTGCAAGAAATAAATCCCAGGTAGAGCAATATGTTCTTCCTGCCTATGAACAGCTGATACAGGCTTTGACGGAGCTGAAGGACACAGGAAAAAATAAGCAGGGACTTTATTATCTTCCTAATGGACGCGAATTCTATGCTGCACTGACTGCTTTGCAAACCGGATCCCCCCGGACAATTCCGCAATTGCAGCAGCTGACGAAAAAACAGATTCTCTCCGATCTGACTGATATACAAAGTATCCTTTCCTCTCATCAAACGGTTTCGCAGGAAACTTCTCAGTTTCTAACTGCAATGGAACACACGCTTACCAGCCCGGAAACTATTTTAAGTGATCTGGAAATGAAAATGACGTCCGCTTTCCCGGAGCCACCGAAAGTAAACCGAGAGGTAAAATACGTCCCGGAAGCATTGGAGCCTTATCTCAGCCCGGCTTTTTATCTGGTTCCTGCCATTGATAATACTGCTGAAAATGTCATTTATATTAACCGGGGGCAGACCGTCGACGGGATAGAACTTTTTACCACCTTAGCACATGAAGGATATCCGGGCCATCTCTATCAGACGACTTATTTTGCTGCCCAAAATACTGACCCGGTACGCAGTACCCTGAATTTCAGCGGCTATACGGAGGGTTGGGCCACTTACGTAGAAATGATGTCCTACTATCTGTCACCGCTTTCCAAAGAGCAGGCCGCACTCCTGCAAAAAAATAAATCCGCTATTCTGGGCCTCTACGCACTGGCAGACATGGGGATCCACTACGATGGCTGGACGCTGGAGGAAACCACAGACTTTTTCCATACCTATGGCATCACAGATACGGACAGCATCCATTCCATTTATACACTGATTCTGTCTGATCCCGGAAATTATCTGAATTACTATATCGGATATCTGGAATTTCTGGAGCTGAAGCGGGAACAGATAGAAAAACTTGGAAGTGATTTTTCCCAGAAAGAATTCCATCGAATCATCCTGGAAACCGGCCCGGCTCCATTTGATGTATTAAAGGCACAGTTCCATTAATTCATTTCTTCGATGAATCCGCTGAGCTTCTGGCTGTACACAATATGCAGTTCGTGCAGTGCTCTTGTAACTGCGACATACAGCAATTTTGCATCGCCTTCCTTTTCCTGATAATTCTCCGGAGTTGGCTCCCATAGAATGACCGCATCGAATTCCAGTCCCTTTGTCAGTTCGATGGGAAGCACCATAACTCCTTTTGCATAATTGGCATCTCTGGTATCCGCTACTGCAGTCCACTTTCCCAGTTCTTCGGATACCTCCGCTGCCTCTTCTGCTGTCCTGCAGATCACCGTCACCGTATCAAATGCACGCCCCTGAATCTCCTGAATCAACTCTGCAGTCCTTGCATACATGGAGGAAGGAAAATGGTGGTATTCCACCGGCCGTCCATGTCGGATCACCGGATCGATCCTATATTTTCCGGAAGATGCTTTTTCCAGAATTTTTCCTGCGAATTCCGAGATTTCAATCGTATTCCGGTAGCTTTTTGCAAGTACATAGAAGCGCTGCCGTTCTCCATTCAGTACTTTCTCCCTAAGTTCTTCCCAATCATTCATACCAAGTTCGTAGTGAATATTCTGAGAGACATCTCCCATAATCGTAAAATAAGCTTTCACAAGAATCTTTTTCAATACATAGTACACCATAACACCGAAATCCTGCGCTTCATCAATAATGATCTGGGAAAAGGTATCCTGCAGCTCCGGTGCCTTCATCCGATGTCTTATCAGTGCCATTGCTGCCAGATCATATACATCAAACCTTCTCTCCTGCACAGCGGAAACCGTTTCCGCAATTCTCTCCTCCCACGCAGGGTTCTTTTCCATCAGGTACAGCAGATATTCAATATATAACTCCGCAGCATTTTTCTTACCAACCGGGGACTGAAAATAATGACCATACTGCTTTACCTTTTCCCGGCTCAGATCCTTCTGCTCCGGAAGCAGCTGCATACGGATCCGCCCCTTCAGCCGCTCGTTCAGAAGCCTGCACAATACCTCTAAAGATACATGTGGATTCTCCATCCATACCCTGCGGATGCTTTCTTCCGAAAGAATTGTCCCGATCTGCGGATCCTTCACCTCCCGCGGCCCGGCAGCCTCTTCCCGTATTCGCTGCATATATTCTTCCAGATCCAGAATAAAATCCAAATGGCTTTTCCATACTGCCCCTTCTCCGGCAGAAATTATCTGATCTTTCTTTTTCCATTCTTTATCCAGCAGATCCTTCAGGAACAGGTCCATCCGTTTCTGATGAATATGGTAGACATCCAGCTCAGGCAGTCCACTCGTAATATAATTAAGCAGCATATCATTACTTCCTATAATGCAGAATTCTTCCGGTGCGAACCGGTGTTCATAATTGTAGAGAATATATGAAATCCTGTGCATAGCTACCGTCGTCTTCCCACTCCCGGCAACTCCCTGCACAATGATATCCGTAAATGGCTGCTCCCGGATAATCTCATTCTGCTCCTGTTGAATGGTGGCAATGATATCTCCCAGTACCACATCTTTATTTTTCGCCAGATACTTTATCAGCAGCTCATCATTGGATGCAATATCGCTATCATAGAAACCAATTAATTTCCCTTTTTCAATATCATAGGTACGTTTCAGCTTCAGATCCACTTCCATCCGCTTCTGTCCCGGTACCGCATAGCTTCCCAGGCCCAATTCATTTTCATAATACAGAGTGGATACCGGTGCACGCCAGTCTATTACTGCAATATGTGTCCGATCCTGAAAGATCCCATGCTTCCCAATATACAGCGCTTCTTCTTTTCCATCCTCTGCCTCACAGTAATCAATTCGCCCGAAATAGGGCTTATCGTATGCGGCTTCATTCTGATGCAGCGTATGCTCATTATGCTCCTGCACATCCATACTGACTATCAGCTGGCTGTACAATTCCTGGTCTCCCCCTCGTACCTGAGCAAAAAGCTCTTCTGTTTCCTTTCTGCCCTTTACAATCTTTTTCCGGTACTCCTCCACATTCCTTTGAATGATACTGCGGCACCATTCCAGATGTTCTGTCTCCTTTTTCTGTTCTGCTTCCATGAGTGTCCTCCTTCTTTTATTCAGACAACACGCCGTTTGAACCATCCCGTTTTTCGTTCCTTATCAAGATACCAGATAAGATAAAAAAATACTAGACTTTTATTTTTCATTATGCTATCATGGATAATGAAGTGTAGGTAAAAAAAGGAACGCCGTTTTCGAACGTGCGTTCCTTTTTTGCTGTATTAAGTATTATTCTGTTTTTGCAGGATTTCTGCTATTATTCTTCTGCAAAAGCATCTTTTCCCATTCCGCAGACCGGACATACCCAGTCTTCCGGAAGGTCTTCAAATGCTGTTCCCGGAGCAATTCCGTTATCCGGATCACCGATTTCAGGATCGTATACATATCCACATGGTTCACAAACATATTTTTTCATAGTATTCACCTATTCCTTCCTTTTTTGTTATATGTTATAGTAAGAATAACAGCCAGTCAAGGCATAATTTCATTTTTGAGGAGGAAAATTCATATGCAGCAAAAAACGGTGAAAGGAAATCAGATTACAGAAGGTGTCATCTGGAAACAGCTTTTATTCTTTTTCTTTCCGATTGTACTTGGAACCTTTTTTCAGCAGTTGTATAATACGGCCGACGCCGTCATTGTTGGACGGTTCGTAGGAAAGGAAGCGCTCGCCTGTGTCGGCGGCTCAGCGGCTCAGATCGCCAATCTTATTGTCGGCTTTTTCGTCGGACTTTCCTCCGGCGCTACCGTTATTATTGCACAATATTATGGAGCACGTGATGAAAAGTCATTAAGTCAGACCTTACATACAGCCATTGCATTTTCCATTGTTGGAAGTATTTTTATTTCTATTATATCAATTTTATGTGCTCCGTCCTTACTTACTTTGATGAAGACACCGGAAAGCCTGATGAAAGACTCTATCATTTACCTGCAGATCTACTTTGCCGGTATTCTTTTTGTATTCATTTACAATATTGGTTCCAGCATTCTGCGCGCAGTCGGAGATTCCAGACGTCCTCTTTATTTTCTGATTGTATGCTGCATCCTTAATATTGTACTGGATCTTTTATTCGTACTGGTCTGGAAAATGGGAGTTGCCGGAGCTGCGATTGCAACCGTACTTGCGCAGGCAGTCAGTTCTCTTCTCGTCCTTATCACTCTGATTCGGACTACGGATCTATATCGGCTGTCTTTTCGAAAGCTTCGACTTTACAAGGATCCTTTTTTCCGTATCATCCACATCGGGATTCCGTCCGGTCTGCAGTCCATTATGTATACGATTTCCAATATGTCCATTCAGACTTCAATTAACACACTGGGAACCGATACCGTCGCTGCCTGGACAGCATTTGGTAAGATTGATTCCTTATTCTGGATGATCAATGGTGCTTTTGGGATCTCCATTACTACCTTTGTCGGGCAGAATTATGGGGCAGGAAAATATACCCGTATGAAAAAGAGCGTGAAAACCTGTCTTCTTATGTCCCTGGCGGCATCCATTGGATTCAGTATTCTTTTTATGACGGTCGGCAAATATTGTTATTATCTTTTTACATCCGATGCCGATGTCATTCGGATCGGTACACGTATGATGCTCATGATGGCTCCGGGCTACTTTCTTTTTTCCTTCATCGAAGTGTTATCCGGTGCTCTCCGGGGTGTAGGAAATGTATTTATTCCGATGATCCTTACCTGCTGCGGTATCTGTGTCTTCCGTGTCCTCTGGATTATTTTTATCTTACCGCACTACAATAACATCGACTGTATCGTATATAGTTACCCGGCATCCTGGATTCTGACAGCCGGTATGTATATCTGGTATTATCACAGAGAACAGAAGAAGCTTCCAAAAGAAGACTGAACCATCTAAAAAGAGCATCCCGAAATGGACCGGAAATCTAAACTACCAGATCCATTGGGATGCTCTTTTATTCAACTTCTTCTAGCAGGTTGCTCCTCCAACCAGATGCAGCTTTGCACCGATAATCTCATCTCTTCTTTCAAGCAGTGCATTGCCAAGCAGCTGTTCCTGGACATTTTCAAATCCCAGCCGCTCTATTGTATCAGAGAACCGTTCCCCTGTCTCTCCCTGTTCGCGGAACAGAAGGATTGCTTTTTCCAATACTTCTATTACTTCTTCTTTGGAGGTAAATACCTTGTCCATCGGTCTGCCATGTGCATATTTCTTGCCCCAGCGGCCGCCCAGGTAAATCCTGTATCCATTCGTACTGTTTTCCATAGCCTTGAATGGACATTTACCAACACAACGTCCACAATTGTTGCAGATCTCCGGATCGATCTTCAGTACGCCGTCCACTACCTTTGCCGCTTTCACCACGCAATTATTCTCTACCTGGCAAATCTTACAGCCACGGCACTTCTCCGCATCGAATCCCGGGACTCTCTGACCGACAATACCGAAATCATTCAAATTCGGTTTCACACAGTTATTCGGGCATCCGCCTACAGCAATCTTGAACTTATGCGGCAGCTTTACATCAGCATAACCATGATAGAACTTCTCATGAATCTCTTCTGATAATGCAAAGGTATCGATCAAACCATACTGACAGGTCGTTCCCTTACAGGATACAACCGGACGCACCTTGGATCCGGTTCCTCCGGTCTCAAGTCCTGCTTCTGCCACAAAAGCCCTCAGATCATCGATATTTTCATACGGTACTCCCTGAATTTCAATCGTCAGACGGGAGGTCATCGCAATTTCACCATTACCGAATTTCTCTGCAGCTTCTGCAATACACTGACTCTCTTTTGTCGTAATCTTACCGTTTCTCGTAATAATACGTGCATTGAAATTATCCGTTCCCTTGTTATGCAGGAAGCCCCATGCCTTTACACGCTTGATATCTTCCGCACTGACAGTAACCCCACCTGCATTCTGCTTCGGCAATACATTGAAGGTCAGGCCGCCTTCCAGCACCTTTGTGTTGGTATATCCGAAGGATTTCAGACGGTTCTGCAGCAGATAGGCACGTTTTCCCTTCGCACAGATCAGAAGCAGCTTTTCTTCCATACCAAGCCCTTCAATCGGTCCATTTACCTTCGTCACATCTACAAATGGTGCACCTAGAATCGACGGCGCCAGAGCTGCATCTACGATGCGGTATGCCGCTGCCTGTCCGGTTCGGAATTCTTCCGGCGTAATACTGTCGAGCTTTCCGCTCATTTTATTCAGCAGGATATTAATTCCTGTGACGAATGGGTGAATCGCCGTGGAAAATGGCGGCGCATAAGCCAGATCCAGATTCTGCAGCTGATCCACCGTTGCACCCATTGATAATGCCATCACACCGATGTCTGTCACCTTGTCCACCGCTCCGGCACCCAGTACCTGTACCCCCAGAAGCTTCCTGCTTCTCCGATCTGCAATTAATTTCAGAAGAAAGCTGTCCGCGCCCGGGTAATAATGTGCCTTGTCATCTACCACTGCCACAACAGAAACAACATCGTACCCTTCTTCCCTTGCAACTGCCTCGGAAAGCCCTGTCCGGCCGCCATTCAACTCCGGCAGCTTTACAACTGCGGTCCCCAGTACTCCCGGATAAGAGGCATCCTCCCCGCACAGTGCCTCTGCCAGTGTTCTTCCTTCCATATTGGCAGAAGAACCCATCGGAGACCATGCACGTTTTCCGGTAAACCGGTTTGTAACACATGCGCAGTCGCCTGCGGCATAGATCCCTTCCAGATTCGTTTTCAACTGCGCATCTACCGGAATCGTACCATTTGGCATAAGCTCAATTCCTGTATGTTTCAAGAATGCTGTATTCGGACGGATACCTAATGACATAATTACCATATCTGCCTTCCATTCACCGTTGTCCGTCTTCACACCTTCCGCTTTCATTTCACCTAAAATAGATTCCAGTTTTGTGTTTACAAATACACGAATTCCTTTCTTTTCCAGATGTCTTTTTGCATAATCTGCCATCTCCGGATCAAATCCCGGCATAATCTGAGGTGCCATATCGATGACGGTTACGGCTACTCCCTGTGCTGCCAGATTCTCTGCTGCCTCCAGACCGATGAAGCCGCCGCCGGCAACAACCGCCCGTTTTACATCATTCGCTTTCAGATATTCCTTTGCTTCAATGGCATCCTCCGGTGTCCGAAGCAAAAATACACCCGGAAGCTCCGTGCCTCCGACAGGCGGTATAATAGAAGATGCTCCGGATGCAATAATACAGGAATCGTATGTATATTCTTCCTCCTGCCCGGTCCGAAGATTTCTTGCCGTTGCCTTTCGTCCCTCCGGATCCAGAGCCACAACCTCCCGCTCCGTCAATACCTTCGTTCCGGTCAGTGCTGCGAATTTTGCCGGTGTATTTACGATCAGCTGTTCTTTTGCCGGAATCACATCCCCAAGATAATAAGGAAGTCCGCATCCGGCATAGGAAATATCTCTTCCTTTTGTTACAATAGTCACTTCTGCCTGACGGTTCAGTCGTTTGATTTTCGCTGCAGCCTTGGTTCCTGCCGCAACACCGCCGATAATCAGTACTCTCATAGGTACACCTCTTTCTGATTCAAGATCACAGTTATTATTCTATTATACTCCATTTTAGTTATGCTTTGCAAACTTTTCCAGACGTATTTTACCGTATTTTACCGTGCCAATACCACACTGGCAGCCAGACCGGCCATAGTTGCAATCAATGCTCCCGGCAGCGTATAGCGTGTCTTCTTGACCTTTGCTGTCATAAAATATACAGACATTGTATAGAAAATTGTTTCTGTACATGCCATAGAAATGGATGCAACCCTTCCAATATAGGAAT
The DNA here is from genome assembly GCA_003489085.1 of Lachnospiraceae bacterium. Lineage (GTDB taxonomy): Bacteria > Bacillota > Clostridia > Lachnospirales > Lachnospiraceae > DNJM01. The sequence continues at coordinate 6,320 of DNJM01000079.1, read as the reverse complement.
CGGTACCGAATTGCTTAAAAATATCCAGCAAGAGTCCGGTCGCTGCTGACGAAGAAAACATCTTTACAACCGTAAGCGGAACCAGCTCTCCCGGAAATCCCAGCCGTCCGCTGAAGCTTCCGATCAGTGCTGCAATAAAATCCAGGAACCCGGAGGCCCTCAGTATTCCTACCGCCACCATAAGACCGATTAACGTAGGCATAATCTGAATGACTGTCTGAAATCCATTTTTCGCTCCATGTATAAATTCATTGTATACATTTACATTTTGCAGAAGCCCGTAAGTTACGATGCTGAAAATAACAAGGGGCACAATAAAATCCGACAACACCAGGAGTACTCTCATATCTCCGCCTCTTATACCATACCTTTCTACATCATATGCAAAACGGTGCGGGGTTATCCCTCGCACCGTGGTGTAATCTTCCTGGCCAGATAGACAAATGGTGTATCCAGCAGACTGGTCACCAGATATATAATATAGCTGGACCAAAAAATTGACCATAGGATCTTCATATCGTATACGCCGATAAATGCTCCAAAGGTAAAGAGCAGCGTATTTAACAGCTGTGAAATCATAGTCGATCCATTATTCCTCAGCCACAAAAATTTTTTATGATCATGGAACTTTCGATCTGTAAATGCCCACCATTTATGGTATGCCCATACATCGAATCTCTGACTAACCGCATATACCAGAAAGCTTACGATCATCAGTCTCGGAGTATTGGAAAAGATGGCCTGCATATGCGGCATAGCCCAGTCATTTGCACTCGGCGTATACTGCAGCCAGAGCTGGGAAATCAGAATAAACATCAGAGAAGAAACGATTCCGATATCCACAGCCCGATTGGATTTCTCTTTTCCATATATCTCACTGATTATGTCCGTTACCAGAAATGTAGACGCAAACATAACATTTCCCAGCGTCTGTTCCATACCATATGCATCAATCAGCACCAGCACTTCAATATTCGCCGCAACCGTTGCAACAGCATTCCAACAGTACAGGCCAGCCGCGCCCATCAGATAGTAGAATAAAAGCGTACCTCCAAAGTAGAGCAGCACTGAAATAAGCAGCCATAGCTCATTCGTCATCCTGCTCACCCCCTACTCCGAAGTCCGTATTATCCAATAGAATATCTACCCGCGGATTGTCTTTATAAACAGGGAACAGTTCCTTTTCAAATACACGGATCACACCGGGATCCGGCTTGATATCTGTAGAATTCTCCACCATGATATTCAGGCAAATACGTTCAAAATGCGCCAGCCCTGTTTCAATATCCTGCTGCATAGATTCCTTTGTCTGCCCTGGCAGACCGAACAGAAAGCAAGCCTCGTCAAAATAAGATGCAATTACCGCAGGATCATCTTCAGCCATACCCTTACACAGTATATCCTGACGCATATAATGATCAAATGTCTCTACACCGATCTTCAGCTTCAGAACGATACCTTCCTTCTGAAATCTCCTCCGGAATGCTTCTACTTCTTTTCGGTGGATCCAGTGACACTCGAAATGTACTTCTGCAATCTCCTTTTCTTTGCAGACTTCGATGATTTTCCGAATGGTCTGTTCATCCAGATCACAGAAGCTTCCGGAATTGATAATTTCCAGCTTACCATACACTCCGGTAATCTTCATCAGCTCTTTTTTATTCAATTCATAGTTTTCCTGTTCATCCGATGAGCTGTCCAGATGATAATCGCAGAAGCGGCATCGTTTCCATTTACAGCCGCTGCCGCGCAGCATGACAATTTCTCTTGGATTCTTTTCCCTGATCACGCTGTAACGCTTTGGATTGATTTGTTTTTCCATAGATTCTTCCTTTCCCGGAATCTGCTGCCTTTCTATCGCATGGCCTATAACTGAAAAAAATGGACATTTATAAAAATGTCCATCAAAAAAACCCTGCAAACGATTTGCAAATTCCCTAGTTTTGTTTAGAGACAGGATGGTCACGAACTGTCTTATGAAATAATCGCACACTCTTTATTATACATGATTTTCTTTCATATGCAAGTTTTCAGGTATTTTTCTTTAAATATTCTGCAAGTATTTCTATTAATTCCCCCACTGTCGGCGGTTCATAAAATTCTCCTCCGCTGATTCTTTCAATCACTTCTTTTCCGCCACTCCCCCATGCTTTATCACGTGCAGTACGGATGTCACGTTCTACTGCCTTATAAGTCACATGGTACTTATCCGCTACCGGCTGATAGACTTCCTTAATTAATGCACATAAACGTCTGTCCTCTTCGACCACACGCTCCACACAAATTACCAGGTACTCATACCCTTGATATCGCCTTGAAAACTTTGTTTCCCGTAGTAATTTTTCTGCTGCTTTCATGCACTTTTCCTCCTCGTATATCCAACAAGAAAAGTGTAAATTATTTACAGAAATTCCCCCACTACATGACTTATTTCGACTCTATTCAACTATATTTTTTCCTATTTTAGTATTTTTTGTCGACTTCTGTCAATTGTATTACTACTTCAGATATTACTATTCTATCGACAAGCCAGATGCCCTTTTGATAATAAAGTTTTTCACCTCTCCTTTTGGCATCTCCAAAGCAATTGCCATCTCTCCTAATAAGCTTTCCTCTGCCATCTTCAGATATCTTTCATCTCCAACGGTGACCTTCTTTCCACTCTCCAGGCGTTTCTTTCCTCGTAGATAAAGTGTCTTAATCATACGAATCCATATCTTCCATTTTATCAATCAGCTCCAACGCCTGATCCTTTGAAATAATTGGCCGCATCAGAACCTTCTTATTATCTATCGGTGTAAAAAGCAGGTTGTCTTTTGCATAAACCGGCAGCAAGGTATAATATAACCGATCCTTTGGTTCCATATCCTCCTTCAGCTTGAAATGTATTGTCTGTTCCAGACAGGCCCCTTTGATTCGTCTCATGCGCGTTTCCTCCTGCATTTTGCATATATTAACACGGATTCTACACCCTTTTTGTGTATCCTGGTTATTAATATTTTAACATTTTTTCCGCTTTTACTCTAACGCAAAATTCCATGCATGCAAAAATTCGTTAATTCTGCGCATGCATAAACAGGAGAAATTTGTGCAAAAATACTATTTATAGAATCATCCACCACCGAGAAAATTCCAGTAAAAAATCAGATATTTAAGCACATCGTATATGCAGACCAGATGCACCCCATCAGATTAGACGGTCTCTCCGCATCCCCTAATAAATGTACGTTATCTCCCTTTATCGCATCATATAAATCTCTATTGGAAACATAACCAACTGATACAACCACAGTGTCAGCCTCCACTTGTCTTACATCCCTGTGGATTCCCTGAAGGCTCTGATTCAATGCCCTGCCCCTGATATTAGGTTCATTGTATGTGACTGTCTCAATATAGGCCAATCCATCCACATATTTAACAACCCTGGAATTTTTAAGAATGTCAACTTTATAATATTCCATCAGATCCAACAGACAATTATAATTAGCGGCAGATAATCCTTCCACATTTAGGATCGTTGGACAGGTCTCTACAAGTGTTACCTTTTTATTTTTCCTTGCCAGATCATATGCCAGTTCGCATCCGGTCAGGCCGCCGCCGACAATGACAACATTCTGATCCTGAATATTCTGATTCTGTAATACATCCACTGCATAACGGACGTTTGGCTGGTCGAAACCAGGTGTCGGCAGTTTTCTTTCCTTTGCTCCTGTAGCGACAAATATTTCGTCGTAACCGTCCTTATCTTCTGGCTTGAATTCTGTATTTAGCAGTACATGGACACCTGTATCCTTCATCTGTCTACGGTACCATTCAATCAAACGGCGGTCGTCATCTTTAAAATCAAAGGCCGCTGCTGCAATAAATATACCACCTAACACATCTTTTTTCTCATACAGATCGACCTCATGGCCGCGCAATGCACAGACTCTGGCAGCCTCCATTCCTGCAATTCCGCCGCCGACAACGGCAATTCTCTTTTTCGTATCTGCTTCACTAATATTGTAATGATTTTCCATACCGCATCTCGGGTTCAGTGCACAGGAGATATCTTTTAAGGCCATTTTTTCATAATCAAACTGAACGATTCTGGCAAGACAACCGAAATGACACGAAATACACGGGCGGATATCATCCAATCTCCCTTCCTTGAACTTATTCGCCAAATCGGGATCTGCTAATAACGGACGGCCCATACCCATCATATCAATCTTGCCTTCTGCGATAGACCGGTCTGCCAAAGCAGGATCATCAAAGCGTCCTGCACAGATTACAGGAATATCTACTTCCTTCTTAATAAAAGCAACATCCTCCAGATTAAGCGCCTTTGGCATATACACCGGCGGATGTGGCCAATACCATGCATCATAAGTACCATTGTCGCAATCTAACATATCATAACCTGCATCCTGCAGCATTCTGGCGGCTTTCCTGCTTTCCTCGTAATCCCTTCCGAATTCTTCGAACTCTTCTCCCGGAACTGCTCCCCGGTTAAAGGCTTTTGTATAGCTTTTTACAGAGTAACGCAGAGATACAGGGAATTCCTGTCCACACTTCGCCTTGATAGCCTGCACGATCTCTATTGGAAATCGCAGTCGGTTCTCCAGTGATCCTCCATACTCATCTGTACGTTTATTAAATGAAGAAATCGCAAACTGATCCAACAGGTATCCTTCATGAACCGCATGAATCTCGACACCGTCGATTCCGGCATCTTTAGCAGCTTTGGCACCAATTGCAAACCATTCTACATACTGATGGATCTCTTCAATGGTCATCTCTCTTTGTAGCTCTCTGGGATCCCATACATTCGGAAGGGCAGAAGGTGCCGGACCCCCGGGAGTGCCGGATCTTCCTGACATAGCCGAGATCATAATAAATACTTTCGATCCATATCGGTGAATGCCGTCTGCCAGATATTTCGTATTTTCAGTATAGGAAGCAGGATTATTTACAATGGAAGGAAGAAACTCCCCAGGCGGGATCGGAGCCATACCGGTAATGATCAATCCGGTGCCGCCCTTCGCCCTTTCAATATAATAATCTGCTCCATCCTTAGTATAAGATGCGTCCCTGTTCATCATACGTGGAGAAAGTACTCCCATAGGCATCAGCGCAATTCTGTTTGGAATCTCCACATTACCAATCTTTATGGGCGAAAATAGATGATTGTAAGCCATAAATTACCTCCTAAATGTACTTTT
>DNJM01000079.1:683-873 GCA_003489085.1 Lachnospiraceae bacterium | reverse complement strand
CTTTTAACAACAGTTCTTTCTAAAATTATATATTGTTTATTAAAATCAGACAAGTCCTTTTAAAAATTAAAAACTACACTAATTTCTATCCATTATCTTACAAAATGCGATCGCCACTATCGTACTCACCGCCGTTGCCACAATCCCGGCTCCGACAATTGCCGTCGGATTCACACTCCCATACTGGCTC
>DNJM01000079.1:0-408 GCA_003489085.1 Lachnospiraceae bacterium | reverse complement strand
CACACTCCCATACTGGCTCCGGTAGGCAATCATATTGACCGGAATCAGCTGCAGTGATGAGATATTAATGATAAGAAAATTGCACATAGCATTTGTCGCAATTCCCGGCCCTCTCGTCTTCGATACTCCGAGCCGCTTACATTCCTCCTTATTAAGCTTCTGCAGCTCCTCCATAGCCCGCAATCCCGCCGGTGTAGCCGCCCATCCAAGTCCCAGGATATTGGCAATCATATTCGTCGTAATATACTCGCTGGCCGGATGGTCCTCCGGAACTCCGGGAAACAGAAACCGGACAATCGGCCGGATTCTCTCCGACGCAGCCCGGATCACACCGGCCTTTTCAGCAATCTGCATCAGCCCTACCCACAGAGACATAACTCCAACCATAGTAATACATAAGGTAACCGC
>DNJM01000141.1:774-5571 GCA_003489085.1 Lachnospiraceae bacterium | reverse complement strand
CCCATATGGGAGCGGGTTCCATCACCTCTAATGTAAAATCGGATAAGACGCTGGCAGTTGTACATACATCTCAGGGAGATGTGGAAACCGGTTTGAAGAAATTCGGTGCCATGCTGGGTGACAATGTGGAGGTTGGCTGCGGAAGTGTATTGAACCCGGGAACTGTGGTCGGGAAACAGACGAATATTTATCCGCTGTCCATGGTACGCGGCTATGTGCCGGCGAACAGCATTTATAAGAAACGTGGGGAAGTGGTAGAAAAGAGATAGAGCTGAAAAGTCCGTGCAGGATTTCCTTGACAATGTAGGATCGTTACTATATTATTGTATTAAAGTAATGATACAAATGAAGCCGTAAAGGCAGGAGGAAAATGCATGTTAGAGGTACAGAATCTGTCAAAGCGATATGGAAAATATCTGGCCGTAAATCACGTAAGCTTTATCATTCCGGATGGCACAGTCGGTATTCTTCTGGGGCCGAATGGAGCCGGGAAATCTACCATTATTAAAAGTATTGCCGGTTTGCTGCGGTTTGACGGAGGCGTTGGAATACAGTACATGCCGTCCCGTTCTCTGGAAGCTAAAAGAGTATTTGCCTATGTTCCGGAAATGCCGGCACTATTTGATGCACTGACGGTAAGAGAGCATATGGAATACATTCGGAAGGCCTATGAGAGTCAGATTACGGATGAAGAGATAGAGGCGCTTCTGAAACGGTTTGAACTCGATGATAAGCAGAATAAGATGGGAAATGAGCTGTCAAAGGGAATGATGCAGAAGGTTAGTATCTGCTGTGCTCTGGCGGTGAAGCCGAAGGTGATTCTGCTGGATGAACCTATGGTGGGACTGGATCCGAAAGCAATCAAGGAACTGAAGGAAATTGTACTGGAGCTTAAAAGCCAGGGGGTTACCGTTCTGATCAGTACGCATATGCTGGAAATGGTCGAGGGACTCTGGGATGTTATGTTTGTGATGGAAAAGGGACAGATCATCGGTTCCTATACGAAGGCTGAGGTCGGCGATAAAGAACTGGATGACCTTTTCTTCGAAATGACGGGTGGTGAATAGGTATGGGTGCACTTTGGTATGTACGGAAACGTACCATGATAAACCGATTGAAGAAAGCGGTAAAACGACCGGTCACGTATATTTATCTGGCATTTGGAATTCTGTATGCTGCTCTGATTATTTTTGGAATTGCAATAATGGCTGAGCAGGCAGATTTTACATCACCTGTCGGACTGGTAGCTTTGATGACAGTCTGGACATTCTATTCTTTACCGGGGAATTTTGTCAGCTATGCCAATCGGAAAGGGATTATCTTCCGGCCGTCGCAGACACAGTTTGTCTTTCCGGCGCCGATCCATCCGAAAAAGATTCTGCTGGATGGAGCACTGCTGAATATGTTAATGTCACTGATGTTCAGTATTGTATTTGTGATCTGTGGTGCAGCGGTATTCCATATACCATTTTATAAAATGCTGCTTTTTTTCCTGGTCTGTTTTGTGCTTGAAATCGTATTGGAGTATAGTATTATTCTGATCGTATACGGAAGCGATCGTTTTGCAGAAGGGAAATTCAGACTTTGGGGTAATGTCATCAAAGGGATTATGGCAGTATCCGTGCTGCTTTTGATATTGTATTTCCGGAAAAACGGATTGACATTGGAAAGCGCTGTCAGATTGATAGATGCCCCTGTTCTTCGGATGATTCCGGTGGTGGGCTGGAATGTCTGTGCATTTCGCTGGATTCTGCTGGGTGCCGATCCCATTAACATAGCAGGAACCGTATTGTTTCTGATCACGGCAGCGGCAGTGGCATTTGCAGCATGGAAGATGGAGAATACCGGCTCCTATTATGAGGATGCAGCTAAGTTTGCAGATGATTATCAGGAATACCGCAGTCGGAATAAAAAGGGAGATGCTACCTTTCAGATCGGCGGACATAAGAAATTCCGTGCGGCAAGGGTGCAGTTTAAAGGCGGTGCAAGGGCGATTTTCTATCGGCAGCTTCTGGAATACAAGAAGGAAAAGTTTTTCATCTTTAATTATATGACTTTGATCAGTCTGGTTATGGCAGTGATTCTGGCAAAGGTCTGGGAAGAGCCGGATGCGGGTATGCCAGGTCTGTATATGCTGGGACTGCTTGCCTATATTGCCTTCCTTACAACCGGCTATAGCGGAAAATGGGATAAGGAGCTGAATAACCCCTATCTGTATCTGATTCCGGACACACCATTCCGGAAAATGTGGAATGCGACGAAGATGGAGCATATCAAGGCATTTTTCGACGGTACACTCATGTGTGTTATCGTTGGAACCGCATGGCGGGTTCCGGTATGGCAGATCGTGATGTGTATTCTGATCTATGTCCTTTTACAGGCAAATAAGCTGTATATGAAGGTCTTTACTCTTTTGCTTCTGGGAAATACCATGGGAAAGGTCGGACGGGATATTCTGCGGGTATTCCTTCAGTCTGCGGCGCTGGGAATCGGTGTTGTACTGGCAGTCATCTGCGGAGTATTTCTGGATGTGAGTCTGGTGTTTATGATCCTTCTTGTTTACAGTATCGCTGCAACGATTGGTGTTGCTGCGCTGGCATCGATGAAATTCGATGTATTGGAACAGGGAGCAGAGTAAATAAAATGCATTGTGAGGGCTATTGCAGTAAGAGTGCAATAGCCCTTTGCATGGTTGAAAAAATGTCCGGCAAAATTTTTATGACAGGAATGTCAGTTTGAAGGATGACAAATATGTCCATGTGTGGTATGGTAATACTATCCCGTTCGGGGGAGAAAGCCCGGAAGCATTCTATCTATTCCGGGAAGGCAGTTCTGCCTGTTCACGGCCGGTTCGGCTTATATTTCAAAAATTAAAATACAAATGAAGGAAGGGATGCCTTTGCGCTGACAGAGAATGGAAAAATAGTTTTCTCTGAATTTTAAGGTTGACATTTGAAAAGAAGTATACTAGTATAGTATGTAGTGAAACGAACATAAGTTCGTATGAAAAGGAGAGAATCTGTAATGGCGAATCAGACGAATCATGAAGATAAAAAGAAAGCCCTGGATGCGGCAATCGCGAAACTGGAGAAGGATTTTGGAAAAGGCGCAGTCATGAAGCTGGGAGAAGCCAGTGCTAATGTAGCAGTGGAGACGGTTCCGACCGGTTCACTGAGTCTGGATATTGCGTTGGGAGCTGGAGGTGTACCGAAGGGACGTGTCATTGAGATCTACGGACCGGAGTCCAGCGGTAAGACGACGGTTGCGTTGCATATGATTGCGGAAGTGCAGAAGCGCGGAGGAATTGCCGGCTTTATTGACGCGGAGCACGCCCTGGATCCGACTTATGCGAAGAATATCGGCGTAGATATTGATGAACTATATATTTCTCAGCCGGACAGCGGAGATCAGGCGCTGGAGATTGCGGAGACGATGGTGCGTTCCGGAGCCATTGATATTATCGTTATTGACTCTGTAGCAGCACTGGTACCCCGGCAGGAGATCGAAGGTGACATGGGAGACAGCCATGTAGGTCTGCAGGCCCGGCTGATGTCACAGGCACTCAGAAAGCTGACTCCGGTTATCAGCAAGTCCAACTGTGTTGTGATCTTTATCAATCAGCTGCGTGAGAAGGTAGGTGTGATGTTCGGAAATCCGGAGACGACAACAGGTGGACGTGCATTAAAGTTCTATGCTTCAATCCGTATGGATGTCAGGAGGATTGAGACATTGAAGCAGAGCGGAGAGATGATCGGCAACCGTACCCGAATCAAGATTGTAAAGAATAAGATTGCGCCTCCGTTTAAAGAAGCAGAATTTGACATCATGTTCGGAAAGGGAATTTCCAGAGAAGGTGATATTCTGGATCTGGCAGCCAATATTGATGTCATCAATAAAAGCGGTGCATGGTATGCCTATAATGGCAATAAGATCGGTCAGGGACGTGAGAATGCAAAGCAGTATCTGACGGAGCATCCGGAGATCATGGAGGAAGTAGAGAAGAAGGTAAGAGTGCATTATCATCTGCTTCCGGAGGAAGAATTAAAGGCATTTGAGGCAGCACAGGCAGAAAAAGCGGAAGAATAAGAGTGATAAAGCAAGAAAAAGTAAGGATGGTCATATGATGAGAGTCACCAGAGCAGAAGCCGTGACGAAGACCAGATACCGGATTGAGATAGAAGGACAGTTCGCCTTTGTATTATCAAAGAGCGAACTGTCTCATTATCAGCTGGCAGAAGGTGCCGAGATAGATGAGAGCCGTTATCGGCTGATCATGGAGGAAACCATAATCCGACGGGCGAAGAAAAAGGCCCTGGATCTTCTGAATGTAATGGACAGGACAGAAGGAGAACTCAGACAGAAATTAGCAGAAAGCAGCTTCCCGGCAGAGGCAGTGGATGCTGCAGTAGCCTATGTGAAATCCTTCGGCTATATTAACGATGAGCGTTATGTCCGCCTGTTTATCGAGAACCGGAAGGGGAAAAGAAGCCGGAAGGAAATATGTGCCGGATTGGTGCAGAAGGGTATTGAGCGGGAAAACATCGAACAGGCAATGGAAGAATATTATGGAAAGGATGCTGCTGTAGAGGCAGTAATGGCACTGCTTCTGAAGAAGCATTACCGACCGGGAGAAGAGGATCCGGCTGCGGTTCGGAAAATGATGGCCTATTTGGGCAGGAAGGGATTTTCCTACGATGAGATCCGCAGAGGAATGCAGGAATTTGAAGCGAAAGCTTGACAGGATTGCCAAAAGAGTATAGAATTTAAGTGTTGTATTTGTACAATGAAAACTAAATA
>DNJM01000141.1:0-458 GCA_003489085.1 Lachnospiraceae bacterium | reverse complement strand
CTAAATAAGGAGGTGCTCCTGTGCTGGAAATAATAATTGCGGTAGTAGTGACGCTCATTTTAACCGCTTTTGTTACCAATAAGCTGACGGTTGAACAGCTGCGCAAGAATGCAGAGAGTAAGATCGGCAATGCGGAGACAAAGGCGAGAGAGATCATAGATGACGCTTTAAAAACAGCTGAGACCAAGAAAAAAGAAGCACTTCTGGAAGTAAAGGAAGAATCTATCCGTACGAAGAATGAACTGGAAAAAGAATCCAAGGAACGACGTGCGGAGCTGCAGCGCTATGAGAAGCGTGTGCTGTCCAAGGAAGAGGCACTCGATAAGAGATCAGAAGCGATTGAGCAGCGGGAGGCAAGCTTTACAACCAGAGAAGAGCAGATCAGGCAGCGGGAAGTAAAAGCGGAAGAGCTTACGAAGCAAAGTGTACGGGAACTGGAACGAATCTCAGGACTGACC
>DNJM01000025.1:1425-9630 GCA_003489085.1 Lachnospiraceae bacterium | reverse complement strand
AATAAGACAAGAAAAAAAGATAAAAGGGTAAGAGTTGTTGTGCAAATTGATATATAATATTAGAAATAAAGGGTTTCTGTATGGGTATTTAGCTCAATCAACAGACGAAATGGAGGAAAAAATTATGAAAACGATCGTGAGCAACGGCATTTCAATTGAGTTCTGTGAAGAGTCCCTTCGATTTACAGTCAAAAAGGATAAGACACAGTGGGGATGGTGTGAAGACTACAGGCCATGCATCGAAGTAAATGGAGAGAAGGTTCTTTTTCAGGATGCAAAAGTAATTACACACAGAGACTGGAAGACGGGCTATGGAAAAGGAATTGTAAGTCATTTTGAGGGCTTTGAGAAGGTGGAAGGTCTTTCTTTTGAAACCATTGTCTGGGTGGAAGAGGTGACCGGCAATGTATATTTTGAATGGGTTCCGCTTACCGAAGGTGAAATTGTGGTTGACAAGGTACTTTGGCCGGGAGCAATGGCATTTGAAGAAAAGAAGGATACCTGGTATACCCTTCTGAACTGGCAGCAGGGTGTCATGATTCCGAATACATGGGAGGTAGAGACAAAGAAAATTATATTCGAAGGCTTTTTGGGAACTGCAGGGGCATATATGCCGTGGTTCTCACAGGTAAAGGATGGGGAAGGTTATCTTGCTGTGGCAGTGACGCCATGGAATGCAGGATATGATATTGACCATCCGGCAGGAGGACCGTATACACATATGAGTATCCGCTGGGAGCCAAGCCTTGGAAAGATGGAATACCGTAGAGTGATGCGCTATACCTTCTTAAGCGACTGTGATTACAACGATATCTGTAAAGAATATCGTGCATATGTGAAAGAGAAAGGATTGTTCCGTTCACTGGCGGAGAAGGCGGCGAAGAATCCCTCTGTAAATGATCTGATCGGCTGCTCCTTCGTACATACCGGCATTAAGACAAAAGTACAGCCGAATTCGGATTTCTTTGATCCGGAAGCACCGGACAAGAATGACAACCTGACACCATTTAAGGTACGTACGGAAGAAATGAAACATTTCCACGAACTGGGGGTTGAAAAGCTGTATCTCCATCTGGATGGATGGGCACAGCCGGGTTATGATAATAATCATCCGGATTATTCTCCGGCATGTAAAGAGGCCGGCGGCTGGGAAGACATGAAGGAACTGGCAGATACGATGCATGAATGCGGTTACATGTTCGGTATTCATGATCAGTACAGAGACTTTTATAAATCGGCAGACAGCTTTGATGAGAATTTTGCCTGCCGTCTGCCGGACGGAAGCATTCCGGAGCATCAAAGGTGGGCAGGCGGACCGCAGTCCTATCTGTGTACGACGCAGGCACCGTTCTATGTAAAACGGAATTTTAAAGCGATTGAAGAAGCAGGAGTTAAGCTGGACTGTGCATATCTGGATGTATTTACCTGTAACGAAGGTGATGAGTGCAATAATCCATGGCATAGAATGACCAGGAGAGACTGCTATGATTATCGGAATGCATGCTTTGAATTCCTGTTATCGAAGAATATCCTCCCAAGTTCCGAGGAGGTAAATGACTGGGCAATTCCGAGCCTGGTATTCAGCCATTATGCACCGTATGACTTCATGATGGCAGAACCGGGAAAGCCAAAGAGAGGAATTCCGGTACCGTTATTCAATCTGGTATATCATGACTGCCTGATCGAACCATGGATGATGGAGAAGGTCAGCGAAGAAGAAGATTATATGCTGTATGCATTGCTGAATGGTGGAGCACCGTATCTGAAGAGAGATGGAGCATATCCGAATTTTGATGGTTCCTTTGACGACTATATCCGTTTCTCGACGGAAGAGGACATTGAAAGGTGTAAGGTTGTAGCACATCTGCATGAAAAGGTTGCAAAATGTGAGATGGTACGCCATGAGCTGGTAGATGGAGATCCGCAGATCCAGAGAACCACATTCAGTGATGGTACGCAGGTAACGGTGAATTTCCATACACTGGAATATTCCATCATATAAACTGTTTTAAAACAGAAAATTGGTTATTTTGTCGGAGGAATATGGCATAATGGCTTCTTTACAGGCATTTTTAACAATATTTAAGACAATCAGATAATAGATTCGTACAATAAGATAAGCAAAAATGCCTAAAGAATTGTATAATACTAATTGAGAAATGCAACAGAATGCTAAAGAGGAGAAGAATCAACTGTCCAAAAAGAGAAAGAACAGAGAGAAAACTGCTTTTTTTGAATGAAAATATATGTTTTCTGACAGAATCCTCTGATGATGTATGTAGTGCCGGAATTTCCGGTATTATATAAAGTTCAAATTCACAATATAAAAAGGAGAGATGTATTATGAAGAAGAATTTGAAGAAACTCATGGCACTTGGACTCGTAGTCGTTATGGGTGCTACAATGCTTGCAGGCTGTGGAAGCAAAGACAGCGGCAGCAGTGACGATGGTGGCTCCAGTGACAAAAAAACAAAACTGACCTTCTCTATGTGGTCTGAGACTCAGATGCCGGCTATGCAGGCTATGATCGATGCATACGAAAAGGAAAACCCGAATGTAGAGATCGAATTACAGTCCTCTTCCTACAAAGAATACTGGACCAAGATCGAAGCTTCTGCAACAGGCGGAACTGCTCCGGACGTTATGTGGGTAAATGTTCTTCATATCGACAGCTACACAGATGCAGGTATTCTGGCTGAGCTGGATGATGCAATTGCAGACGGCGGTCTGGAATTAGAAGGAAACTTCCCGCCGGCGCTGATCGATGCATATATTCGTGATGGCAAACAGTATGCTATTCCGAAGGACTTCGATACAAACGCACTGTTCTACAACAAAGAAATCTTTGACAAAGCAGGTGTTGCTTATCCGACAGATGACTGGACCATGGAAGATCTGAACAACTGCTGTCAGGAACTGCTTGATAAGGGACTGGATGAAAATGTATATCCATTCGCTTGCCCGGTAGATTTCCAGACATGGTACTATCAGACAGTATACGCTAACGGCGGTTACATCATCAACGAAGACAAGACAGAGACAGGTTATGATCTGAAAGAAACACAGGAAGGTATCCAGTGCTGGATTGATATGATCGACAAGGGATATGCTCCGACTCTTGCAGATATCACTGATACAAGTGCAGACGCAAGATTCGAATCCGGTCACCTGGCAATGGTTCTGGCTGGTTCCTACATGGTAGAAGAATACCTTGCAAACGATGCTATCGCAGGCAAGATCGATTGTGTAGAAGTTCCGTCTATGAATGGAAAAGAACCAAACTGTATCAATGGTCTGGGATACGCAGTATATGCTAACTCCAAGAATCTGGAAGAAGCTCAGAAGTTCGCAGTATGGTGCGGCGGTGAAGAAGCTATGAAGATTCAGGGTGAAGCAGGTTTTGTATTCTCTGCAAGAAACGATGCTCAGCACTACTTTGCAGATGCTCATCCGGAACTTAACATCGCAGCTTATACAAATCATGTTGAAGATGCAGTAGCTCTTCCGGTTTGTATGAATGCAGCTGAATTATACGATCTGGAAGCAAACGAACTGAAATATGCTTATGACGGATCCAAGACTCTGGAAGAAGTTTGCAAGACTCTGAAAGAAGAGGGAGACGCATTACTGAAATAATCATAAGTATGTAAAGTAGGTGAATGATATGGCAGAAAAAAAACAACAGGTGAAGGTGCCTAAGAAAAAGGCATCCCGCCGGGAAAAGAAGGACTGGGTAGCAGGCTATCTGTTCATCGCTCCGGTTACCCTGGGACTTTTGGTATTCTACATTTTCCCGTTTATCCAGAACTTCTGGTTTAGTTTTAACAATGTAAACAAATTTAACATGGCAACATTTTGCGGCCTGGAAAATTACTCTAAAATGATTGTAGATACAGAACTGTATCAGACGTTATGGAATACGCTGAAGTATGTAGTGATCACAGTTCCGGTAGGACTCTTCCTTTCTATTTTGCTGGCAGCACTTCTGAACAGTGAGATCAAAGGAAAATCCTTCTACCGTACCATTTATTTCCTGCCGTCAGTTACCATGTCTGTAGCAGTTTCATTGATTTGGAAATGGATTTACAATGGTGAGTATGGTATTTTAAATGCGATTTTGAAGGTATTCGGACTGGAAGGCCAGAACTGGCTCTCTAATCAAAGCACAGCATTTTACTGTGTTATGATTGTTGGTATCTGGTGCAGCGTGGGTTATAACATGATTATCCTGCTGGCCGGAATGCAGGGAATTTCAAAATCTTTGTATGAAGCAGCAGCAATCGACGGTGCAGGTCCGAAGGATCAGTTTTTCCATGTAACTATGCCAATGTTAACCCCAACGATTTTCTTCGTTATGATCACATCTATCATCGGTGGATTCCAGGTATTTGATACCATCTACATGATGATTGGTAAGACGAGTATGGCATACGAAAGCTGCCAGACCATGATTGCAATGTTCTATCGGTATGGTTTTGAATTCGGTAAGAAAGGATATGCAGCGGCAATTTCTATCTTTGTATTCTTGATCATCATGGTTGTTACCGCATTCCAGATGTGGGGACAGAAGAAATGGGTTAATTACGACTAAGGAAAGGAGAAAAGTAAGATATGAAAAAGTCAAAGAATATCAGACATTTGTTTGTACATATCATCCTGCTTGCAGGTGTTACCATTACGATTACTCCGTTCCTTTGGATGGTATTTACATCATTTAAGACACTGGGAGAGTCTATGGCGATTCCGCCGACAATCTTCCCATCAAAATGGCAGCTGGATGCTTATACGAAGATCTTTACATCCATTCCATTTGCACAGGTATATTTGAACACAATCATTTCTGCAGTAGTAACCGTATTGCTTCAGGTGGCATTCTGTACCATGGCTGCATACGGATTCGGCAGAATTGATTTCCCATTCAAGAATACGATCTTCCTGATTGTATTATCTGTATTGATGGTACCTGGACAGATCTTCCTGATTCCACAGTACCTGATTATCATGCACATGGGACTTCTGGATACCATTCCGGCGGTATTTATACCGAACCTGTTCAGTGCATTTGGTACCTTCCTGATGAGACAGTTCTTCATGTCTTTGCCGAAGGAACTGGAAGAAGCAGCAATTCTGGATGGCTGTAACCGCTTCCAGATCTTTGGACGGATTATGCTTCCGCTTGTAAAACCTGGTATTGTATCCCTGGTTATCTTTACTGCAAAGTTCGCATGGAACGACTTCATGTGGCCGATGATCGTTAACACATCACCGACAAAGATGACTCTGGCTCCTGCACTTTCCACACTGCAGGGTCAGTACGGTACAAGATACCCAATGCAGATGGCCGGTGCGGTTATGGCCGTAATGCCGATCATCATCCTGTTCTTCATCTTCCAGAAACAGTTTATCGAAGGTGTAGCACAGTCTGGTATCAAGGGTTAAAGCGAACAGAACTATTACGAAAACGATACAAGGGCTCTGTGAAATGTAATATTTCACAGAGTCCTTTTTCAATTTCCATTCGAAGCGAATATTCTGCAGGGATCTTGGCAGCGGTGCGTTTTTGTGATAAGATAGGCAATGCAGAAATGGAGGAAAATGGTATGAAGCAGCTCGAAAAATTTTTTTATATGGTGCGCATGGTTTTTCTGGAAAAGCTGGCATATACGAAGGCATTGTGGTTCGATATTATGGCAACTCTGGTGTATATCGTGATTTACTACTTTCTGTGGCAGATTGTGTTCCGCAGTCAGAATCAGCTGGCAGGCTTTTCGATGATGGAAATGACTACCTATATTATTCTTTCCAGAACGCTGGCGGCCCAGTTTTCCGGTGGTGTCAATCGACAGTTTGCCGTGTGGATCTATGAAGGGGCAATTGGAACGGAGCTGCAGCGTCCGGTGGGGATTTTTACGAATCTGCTGTCCAGGAGAGTCGGAGAATTCCTTTTTTATCTGCTGTTTAAGGCAGCGCCGGTTTTGCTGGTAAGTTTTTTATTTTTACGCGGGACAGGTCCTGCAGGAGCAGAAAATGTCATTCTTTTTTTCGTCAGCGTGGTACTTTCTGTCTGGATGATGTTTTATATCGAAATGATTGTGGGAATGGGATCCTTTTATACGCTGACGCATTATGCGCTTGGATATATCAAAACAGCACTGTTGGATCTGTTGTCCGGCAGTGTGGTACCTCTGGCACTATTTCCGGCAGCTGTGGGAACGGTACTGCAGGTGCTGCCCTTTGCAGGTATGGTTTCTGTTCCGATTAATATATTTCTCGGCAAATACAGTATCAGGCAGACTTTCTTTTATCTGCTTCTGCAATGTATCTGGACTGCCGTCATGTATCTGCTGGCGCATGGCTGCTATGGGAAGGTAATTAAAAAGGTAGTTGTACAGGGAGGGTAGAAAATGAGAAGACTGAAGCATTATATCGATCTGGAAAAAGCCTATCTTCGACTGGGATTCTATACTTTTACCGAGTATCCTCTGGACTCTGTTCTGTGGGCAGTCTCTATGCTGGCGCGGGAGGCGACAGGATTTATCGGTGTGATTTTGATTGCAAAGACGCTGGGCGGATTGGGAGGCTGGAACTTTTATGCAGTCTGTATCCTTTTTGCCATGGCGATGATACCGGATGCGTTGGGGCAGTCGTTTATGGATTCCGTGTGGAATATTGGCGGCACCTACATCAGAAAAGGCGGTTTTGATACACTGATGGTCCGTCCGGCTCCGATTCTGATGCAGCTCTTAGGGCAGCGCTTTAATATGCAGGCGCTGGTGACATTTACTACGGCGATATTGATCCTGGTCTATGGATGGATTCATGCGGGAATTGCACTGACAGTGGGGAATATCTTATTTGTTCTGGAATGTATCATTTTTGGAACACTTTTGAATACATCTGTTTATCTGTTCTTTAACAGTCTTAATTTCTGGTTGGTACAGGGAAGTGATATTGCCAATCTGGTACTGACTCTGCGCCAGTTCGCAAAGTATCCGCTGCATATTTTTCCGCAGGCAATCAGGTTTACAATGACCTTTGTGATTCCATTTGGATTTATCGGCTATTATCCGGCGGCATGGCTCCTGGGAAAGACAGATCTGAACCTTCCTTTCATTCTGCCGGCGGCAGCGCTGATCACGGCAGCCGCAGCCGGAGTCATCTGGAGGTTTGGCATCAAAGGATATAACAGTACGGGAACAT
Source organism: Lachnospiraceae bacterium (assembly GCA_003489085.1). GTDB lineage: Bacteria > Bacillota > Clostridia > Lachnospirales > Lachnospiraceae > DNJM01. The sequence goes on along the minus strand of DNJM01000025.1, from coordinate 2,430 downwards.
AGAGTAACATAAGTGTAGGAGGATAGGAATATGGCAGTGATAGAAGTAGAACATCTGGTCAAAGAATATAAGCGTAAAATACCGGGTGAAGGAATGAAAGGCGCTTTGTACAGTATGCTTCATCCGACCTATGAAACCTTACGGGCGGTCAATGATATCAGCTTTGATATTGAAAAAGGTGAGGCAGTAGGTTATATTGGACCCAATGGAAGCGGGAAGTCTACAACCATTAAGATGCTGACCGGTATTCTGACGCCTACGTCGGGAACGGTTCATGTAAACGGGCGGATTCCGACAAAGGAACGGATACGAAATAACCGGGAGATCGGGGTTGTGACAGGGAATCGTTCCGCACTTTACTGGGATGTACCGATTATCGAATCCTTCCGGCTTTTCCAGAAGATGTATGAAATTCCGGAGGAAGTGTATCGGCATAATCTGGAAGAATTTACGGAGGTGCTGGGGCTGGCACCGTTATTACAGGCACCGGAGCGGCAGCTGTCTCTGGGGCAGCGGATGCGGTGCAACATTACGGCAGCATTTTTACATAATCCCCAGATTGTATATCTGGATGAGCCGACGATCGGATTGGATTCGGATTCCAAGAACCGAATCAGGAAATTCATTCGGAAGATCAATGAAGAACGGCAGACGACATGTATCATTACGTCCCATGATTTTCAGGACATCGAGGCTCTCAGTAAACGAATTATTCTGATTGATCATGGAGAAAAGATTCTGGATGATGCGATTGATCATGTGAGAAAGAAATTTGACCGAAGAAAGAAGATTCGATTTGAGGTAGAGGATAACAGGGAAATGAAAACGGACGGTCATTCTATGGCCGGGGTGTCCTTTACTTATCCGGATCCGTATCTGATTGAAGCGGAATACGAGGTCGCGGATGCGGAAGCGATGGGAGTGATCGAACATGTTTCTCGTTTCAGCAAGGTAAAAGACATTTCCATTACCGGACAGGATATTGAAGGAATCGTACAGGATATT
>DNJM01000025.1:0-1144 GCA_003489085.1 Lachnospiraceae bacterium | reverse complement strand
AAGGAATCGTACAGGATATTCTTCAGCAGAAGACGGCAGGTACAGAGAAATAGAGCATTCTGTACCGCCGTTTTATTATTTTTCAGATGTTTCTAAATTGACAATATCATTTTCGACATTCAGATCTGTGCCTTCTGATTCCGGTTCATACCGCTGGAAAATCTTCCGGAAGAATACGGACTGGATATAGGCGATACCTGCAATTCCGCCGATACAACATACGAAGATCGTTGTGGCAAATGTATAAGCAGTACGTGTTGCAACGAAATAGACGATACCGTCAATTGCCAGAAAAATAACCGTATATGGCAGATGGGCAATACACATCAGTAATGCATTCTTCAAAGTCTGTTTAATCGGATTGATGAACCTGGCCTGCAGCGGGTACAGGTAGGTTGCAATACCGAAACAGATAATGGTGATACACAGAAGTGCTGTGCGCAGGAAAGAGAATCCGGTCAGATTCATCTGTGTTACAATCTGTGAATCCACATACAGAATCACAGCTGCCGCTACGGTAATGATCCAGAGTACGGTACCCTGTTTAAAGTTCATTCGAAAGGCCTTGAAGAATTCTTTTGATACGTAGGTTTCTTCATTCCGTACCATTTTCAATGTCACACTGTACAAAGCAGACAGGGAAGCACCGATGGTAATCAGTGGAATGCTGCACAGAACAAAGAGCAGATTTAACGCCATCAGATCAAACAGACGGGTCAGAAAGCGCATGACAGGGTTATCCAGATCGAAAATTCTATTCATGTATATCCTCCTTATGTAAGTACAAAAACAAATTCCGTCAACTTATTTTTATACATTGAGTCTGTATAGTATTATAGTCGATACGAAGGAGAAAAGCAATCATTTCACAAATTGTTTAGAAATGCAAAAATATAAAATTTCCTTGAAAATGGAAGAAAACAGAACTTGACTCTTGACGAACCTTGTTAAAACATTTACAATATGATTGCGGTTATCATACCGTAAAAAATGTTTATAATATAAGGCAGGATGAGAGCGACTTTAAAAATCAATACTGATAGGAGAAAGTCGTATTTTTCATGTCATCAGACTGCATTATATTAATTTTACAAAATCACGAAGAGGAGGACATGTTAACATGGCAAACAAATGGGTTTATATG
>DNJM01000023.1:12719-12915 GCA_003489085.1 Lachnospiraceae bacterium | reverse complement strand
CAGCACAGCGGTCTTCCGCAGATACCGATACCGCCCCTTATCTTCGTCTCGTCGCGCACACCGATCTGACGCAGTTCAATTCTGGTTCTGAACACACTGGCCAGATCCTTTACCAGTTCACGGAAATCAATTCTTCCGTCTGCTGTAAAGTAAAACAGGACTTTATTATTATCAAAGGTATATTCCGCATCAATCA
>DNJM01000023.1:12154-12411 GCA_003489085.1 Lachnospiraceae bacterium | reverse complement strand
GCATCAATCAGCTTCATTTCCAGCTCATGTTTACGTATTTTTTCCAGACATATCTTAAATGCCTCTTTTTCCTTCTCTCTGTTTTTCTGTTCTATCCTGCGGTCCTCTTCCGTTGCAATTCGGATCACCGGTTTCAGAGGCTGCGTAATCTTATCATCCTCAACCTCTTTCGGTCCCAGAACCACATTTCCGAATTCCACACCTCTGGCCGTCTCTACAATGACCTGATCTCCTGTCTTTACTGCCAGCTTACCCGG
>DNJM01000023.1:11269-11833 GCA_003489085.1 Lachnospiraceae bacterium | reverse complement strand
GAATCTAACCCCAATAATCTTCGTCATTTATGAATTCTCCTTTATCGTCAATAACAGCAGTTCTATTACCAGCTCAAAATTAACATTTGCCTTCAGACGGCTCTTTGCCTTTTCAATCGCCTTCAGAATCTCTTCAATGCCTTCATAGGAGCTTCTCTTCACCTGTTCCTGAATGGCACCCAGCTGATCTGAGAAAATAACTCCATTCACATCTTTTGTAGCTTTGTATAAAAGCACATCCCGGTACCATACCATAAACAGATCAAGATAGTCCGTAATCTCCAGCTTATATTCACTGATCTTCTTTACTGCCTGAATCACTTCCGGCAGCTCCATCTCACTTATATACTTCAGAAGCTGGACAACCTCCTCCTTAATCTCATTGAAATGCTCGGAGGATGCCAGCATAATCGCTTTTCCCATATTGCCCTGTGCAAAAGATGCACAGATATTCGCCTGATAATCCGGAATCTCCATCTGCTCCATCAGATATTTTTTGATCAGCTTATCCTTAATATTCCGCAGCTTTAGCATGACACAGCGGGAGCGGATCGTTGGAAGCAG
>DNJM01000023.1:7452-10963 GCA_003489085.1 Lachnospiraceae bacterium | reverse complement strand
ACTGCATATTCCGGCGGCTCCTCAATTGTCTTAAGAATGGCATTCTGAGCCTGTACCGTCATCAGATCTGCATTCGGTACGATATAGATCTTGTATGGATTCGCATATGGCTTGATCATAATATCATTATTTATCTGCTGCCGTATATCATCTACGCTGATGGTATTCGGTTTTTCATGCGTAATCCGTATTACATCCGGGTTATTTCCACTGATAATCTGTTTGCAGGAATGGCATTCATAGCATGGCTCAACAGACTCATGATTCTGACATTCCAGTGTCATTGCAAAAAGATTCGCCAAAAGCTTTTTCCCTGAGCCTCGTTCCCCATTCAGAATATATGCATGTGAAACCTTATTCTGCTGTACCGCATTCTGGATATAATCAATAATTTCCTTATGCCCGATTACACCTTTAAATCCATTATTTACCATATTGATTCCCTCTTTATTCATTCGTTATACAGCTGTATAGAACACATTTAATCATAGTTGTAGATATTATATCATACTTTTTTTCAAATACCCAGACTTATTTACAGTTCCCCTTTGGTTCCCTGAATAAATGGGTACACAGCTGCCCATACCTGATCTGCAATCTGCTCCGGTGTCTGATTTCCATCTATGCATACGATATTCTCTATATCCTTCAGCTTATCAAATGCCTTCAGATAATTCTCCCGTACCTGAATCAACCGGGAACGCTTCTCAAACAGCTCTCTTTCAAAACGATTTTTTGCAATCCGCTCAAGTGCTGTATCCGGGTCCACATCGATGAAAATATTCACGGTTGGCCGAAGTATCTGCGCACTCTGTTCATTTGCCTGAATGACCCAGTCCATCGGCATATCCACTGCATGATATGCATAAGAAGAGAAATAATACCGGTCAGATATCACGGTAGTTCCATTCTCTACCTTTGCCGCCAGCCCATTCACTTCATTTAATAGATGATCCAGACGGTCTGCCGCAAATAATGCCGCAATTACCTTATTATCCGTTTTGATTCTCCCTGTCATAATATTATGAATCACAGATCCGATCGGAGAATCTGTCGGCTCCATTGTAGCATAACACGGTACATTTTCTTTCCGCAGGTGCTCAATCAGATAATGGATCTGCGTACTCTTTCCGCTTCCGTCGATTCCTTCAAATACAATAAAATTTCCTTTTTGATTCATGCTTTATTTTCCTCTTTCTTTCAATACTTCTATGCAGTCCGTTTCTTTTAATCCTTCTATTGCAAACCCCATCATTTTATAATACAGCAGACATTCTATGATACTTTGATCGATTCTCTCGCCAGGAACAAGGAATGGAATTCCCGGCGGATATAAATAGGCGTATTCCACCGACACCTTTCCTATACTTTCTTTCCAGGAAAGGATTTCTGTTCCGGATTCCTCTGCTTTTCTTTCTGTACAGCTGCTGTTATATATCTGTTCCGGCCGTGGTAAACGCTGTATCCGGCTGCAGGAATCTGTATTTACTTTATCTTCCATTAAGGAATCGATATCATGCAACGCGCTTTTCAGCCGGTCAAATCCTTCCTCTGTATCACAGATGGACGTCATTGCCAGTACATAGTGATCTGCCTGCATTTCCATCTGTAGATGATACCGCTCCAGCAATATTTTTGCAACCTCTTTTCCCGACCACCCGGTTCCTGCAGTCGACAGAATCAGCTTGGACGGATCAAAATGTTCTGTCTGCACCAGCTTCAGCCTTTTCAGACCGGCTGTCTCTCTTCTGAATCTTTGAAGTCTGTCAGCATATTCCCGAAATAATTGTGCACCTTCTTTTTCTAACAGTTCCATACAGGTATCCATACTCGCCATCAGCACATAAGATGGACTGCTGGACTGAAGCATGTGAAGATACCTTCTGACTCTTTCTCTGTTTACAATCGTCCCGTTCATATGAAGCAGCGCTGTCTGGGTCATAGACGGCAATGTTTTATGAAGGCTGTGAATGACGATATCCGCTCCCAATACATTCGAATTTTTCGGAAATGCTTCCCCGAATCCAAAATGTGCTCCATGTGCTTCATCCACAATCAATGGTATTTTTCTCCGATGTACGATATCTGCAATCCTGCCAATGTCTGACAGAACTCCATCATAAGTCGGTGATACCAGTATTACCGCACGGATTTCAGGATTCCGATCCAGAATATGTTCTATTTCACCTGCATCTATTTCACCATTGATCTGTTCTTCCTGAAGATATTCCGGATAAATATACACCGGAGACAGTTCCTGCAGATAAACAGCATGGTACACGGATTTGTGGCAGTTCCGTGCCATCAGAATCTGATCTCCCCGCTTTGTACATCCCAGTACCGCACTCAATATTCCAACTGTACTTCCATTGATGAGAAAATGGGTCTCCCCGCTTTGATACAGCCTGGAGGCCCTTGCCTGTGCATCTTTTAATATACCTTCTGCATGATGCAGGTCGTCAAATCCTTCTATCTCAGTAATATCAATCTGATACGGAAGCATTTCTTTTCCAAATACCGGATTTCTTTTATGCCCTGGCATATGAAAGCCATAATAATCTGATTTTCCATATGCCTCTAATCTTTCATATAATGTTTTCATATCATCTATTCCGTAATCTGGCATTCACAGATGCTTGTCTGAACCTCTTCCAGAATCATTTCATCCTCCGTACGGAGCATGGCATTGATCAGATAGCAATGGTCCGGAAATTCAATTCCATAAGATACCGTATAACGGAACTCATTTTCACCCGTATAATGAAATACGCCTGAAAATGAATTCTTTCCATCTGTCTGTGTGACTTCAAAACTGGTTACTTCCCCTTCCAGATTCGGTGTAGTTCCTTTTAAATATGCAAGATATTCTTCCGCACTATGAAACATGCTGGTCGCAATGGCTTCTGATCCATCCATCCGCACAATATTCATCATACCATCCGGAGAAGAAAAGGTGATATAATCCGACGCATCAGATTCACAGCTCCAGCCCGCATCGGGAAGTGTAATCGTAATATTGCCTGCACTGGAAACATAGGTTGTCCCCTCTATGCTGCCCTGTACCTCCACATTGTCCTTTCCATCTATAATGGTCTGATTATCTTCTTCTCTTTCTTCATCTTCTGTCTTCTGTTCCTTCATTTTCGTATTACTTTTACACCCTGTTCCCAAAATCATACTGCCGATTAACAGCAGCAGTAATATAGCAGCTATTTTTATCTGATTTTTCATGCCTGATCCTTCCTTCAAGATATGTCGCTATTTTTTACATTGTACCTTTCACTATTTACTTTGTCAATTTAAAGTAAATAACCATAAAAGTAAACCAGTGTATGCCTATTGTAATATATATTTTTTACCATTGTGTGAACGAAACTTTACATCTTCTATAAAGAATATATCCATTTCAAACTTAGCATCGGTGTACAGGGGGCAACACGCCTCTGGACACTGATACTATTTATTTTTTCTATATATTTATTACTATTTAAAATATGTCTTTTCCTCTACG
>DNJM01000023.1:6532-7192 GCA_003489085.1 Lachnospiraceae bacterium | reverse complement strand
TTAAAATATGTCTTTTCCTCTACAATACGCTATAATAAGTTTACACAACACATTTTACCGGACTGATTCCGGTATCAGAATAAGAAAGGAACACAGACTATGAGAAAAATGGAACCACCTGTATTCGACATCAAGCTTTTAAGCTCGCTGGCTAAGGTTTTTGCCGATGAGGAGCCAAAATATCAGACCGAATGCCTTGTGCTTACGGCTCTGAAAAATGAAACCGTATCTTTTCAGGCTGCAGTAAAAAGCAGCGGATTCATGAAAAGCAATCTGGAACTCAAGATCATTTCCCCGATTCAGGATCTGATCCATGTCAGAAATGTAGAATATGTACCGGTTGGACGGGCAACCACAGGCATCCTGGATGATAACTATCTGAAAACAGACTCCGGCATGTATCCGGATCTTTTAAGAGAAGTAAGAGATGGAAAAGTAACCGTATACCCGAAAAAATGGAGAAGTATCTGGTTTGATATCATTGTAGGCGAAGATGCTCCTGCGGGCACGCATCCGATCGAGATCCAGCTGATCAATACAGAGGGGGAAATCGTATGCAGCGCAAAGACCAAAGTCACTATTTTCGACGTTGTTCTTCCTGAGACGGAGCTGATTCATACCGAATGGTTCCATGCGGATTGTCTGGCAGATTATTATCAG
>DNJM01000023.1:5269-6249 GCA_003489085.1 Lachnospiraceae bacterium | reverse complement strand
GATTGTCTGGCAGATTATTATCAGGTAGAAGCATTTTCCGAAGAACACTGGCAGATCATTGACAACTACCTGGATGAATATGTGGCAAGAGGATGCAACATGATCCTGACACCGATTATCACACCGGCTCTCGACATTGCTGTCGGAGGAGAAAGAACCACCGTACAGCTCGTAGACATTACTGTAGAAAATGATACCTGGCATTTTAATTTTGATAAGTTGAAACGCTGGGTAGACCTGTGTCAGGCACATGGTATCAAATACTTTGAAATGGCACACCTCTTTTCTCAGTGGGGTGCGATTTACGCTCCAAGAATCGTGGCAACCGTAAACGGGAAAGAAGAGAATATCTTCGGATGGCATACACCTGCCGTAGGCGCTTACACAGATTTCCTTCATGTTTTCCTGCCGGCTCTGACTGCAAAGCTGGAAGAATGGAACATAAAAGACGTGACTTACTTCCATATCTCTGACGAACCTGGAAAGCACTTTGAAACCTTCAAGGCTGCCAAGGATTCTCTGGGAAATCTGCTGGATGGCTATCATACACTGGATGCGCTGTCTACCTATGATTTCTATCAGTATGGATTAGTAGATCGTCCGGTTCCGGGAAATAATGAGATTGAACCATTCCTGGAGAACCATGTACCGCATCTGTGGACCTACTACTGTGTCGGACAGTTCTATGAGGTGAGCAACCGCTTTATGTCCATGCCTTCCGCACGGAATCGTATCTATGGCGCACAGATCTTTAAATTCGACATCGAAGGTATTCTGCACTGGGGATATAATTTCTACAACACGCAGTTCTCTACGGATCATATCAACCCGTATGAGATTACGGACGCAGGCTACGCTTTCCCATCCGGAGACGCTTTCCTTGTATATCCGGGTGCAGACCGTCATCCGGAAGAATCCATCCGTATGATGGTTCACTACGAAGCTCTTACCGATTACCGCGCTTTCTGTCTGCTGGCTTC
>DNJM01000023.1:1543-4920 GCA_003489085.1 Lachnospiraceae bacterium | reverse complement strand
TACCCGAAGTCAGACATGTATCTGATTTCCTTGCGGAATAAGGTAAACCGTGAAATTGCTAAACTGACAGCAAAATAAGATCACTCGCCTGGCAACAAAAATCCCCTCAAACAGACCACTACATTTTAAGTGTATTCTGATTGAGGGGATCATTTTTATGCTTATTTCATTCCGCTCAGTGCCAGTCCTTTAATGAACTGCCGCTGGAACAGCAGGAATATTATAATCATCGGTACCATAATCATCGTAGCAACAGCCATTGTGGCTGCAAGATCCTCGCTTCGCTGGCTGGAAAAATACACCAGTCCCAGAGGCAGTGTCATTTTCTCCACGTCATTCAGCATCAAAAGCGGATTCAGATAATCATTCCAGTGTGCCATTGCAGTAAAGATTCCAATGGACCCGATCGCTGGCTTGAGATTCGGCAGAATCACATGCCAGTAGATCCCTACTGGCCCGGCGCCGTCTATTTTTGCTGCTTCACATAGACTGTCCGGAATATCTTCAATAAACTGCTTTGCCAGATAAATGGAAAATGTACTTACCATAGACGGCACAATAAGTGCTGCCATTTTATTTAACAGTCCCATTTTCATAATCATCATATAGCGCGGAATCATTGTAACCTGCGAGGGTACCATCATAGTAGCCAGCAGCAGCATAAACAATGGTTTCTTTAATTTAAATTCATATTTTCCAAACACATATCCAATAAAGGTACTGGTCAAAATCACGATCACTGTTACTACTACTGTAATAAAAATACTGTTGAACAGCCAGTTTCCGATCGGTGCCTTTTCCATTGCGGTACGATATCCTTCCAGGGTCCATTCGGTTGGAAAGAACTGCGTCTTATTCATATGGATTTCCGCATTGGATTTAAAAGAAGTACAGATCATCCATACGATCGGATACATCATAGCCGCTGAAAAAACACTCAGGAAAAGGAAAAGGATAATGATAATGTGATATGGCCTGTATGTGTTCTTTTCCTTAATGACTCTCTTTCTGTCTTTCATTATTCATAGCTCCAATCTGCCCGCATCATCCGGTTTTGCACCATAGCTACTGCAAATACGATCAAGAATAATGCTGTTGCAATACAGGATGCATATCCCATATTAAACTGCGTAAAACTTGTCCGATAAATGTAATTTGTCAATACCATGGCACTGTCGTTCTGACCTCCGCCCGGTACAAAAACTCTGAACTGTGCAAACATCTGGAAATAATTTGCCATTGTCATAATTGCTACAAAGGCAAATGTTCTTCCCATCAAAGGAAGGCGGATTGAAAGAAATCTTCTTACCGGACCTGCTCCATCAATCTTTGCAGCTTCATCGAACTCTCCCGGAACTCCCTCGATTCCTGCCGTAAATAGTACCACATTATAGCCAATATCTGCCCACAATGTGAATATAATAATAATCAGCATCATCTGCCAGGTTGTCAGCCCCCAGTTCTTCGGAGCCTTTCCAAGCGCCTTTAGAATTTCATTTAACAGTCCGCCTCTGGTTCCTATAATTCCATATTTCCAGATCAGTGCCGTACCTACCATCGGTGCAATACACGGAATAAACAAAATCATACGGAAGAATGTCTTCATTCCCTTTGATGGGAGCACCGAAATAATTTCTGCCAAAAATAATGTGATCACAATATTCCCAGTCACAGCTACAATACAGAAAATCAATGTATTTTTTACTGATTTATAGAATATCTCATCCTGGAACATTTTTTTGTAATTGGCAAGTCCCAGAAATGGCTGTACACTGTTGCTTGGATTATAATCAAACAACGATATTCCCAATCCATAGAACAATGGAAATATAGAAAATATAAATAAAAACAGAAAACTTGGTATCAATACCATTGCTACAAATTTATTATTCTTCATTTGTCTTTTTACTATTTCATAGAGTATCCAATCTGGCATTCGCTGGAAATAGACTGGGATACTTCTGCCAGTGCCGCTTCAATATCCGGATTCTCCGTCTGGCATAAATTGATAAACATCTGGTTAAAACGTGTTCTCATATCAGATGTATTATAAGGTCCCATCCACTGTCCTTCCGGTAAAATATCCAGCAGGAAGGCTACCTGCGGCAGTCCTTCTTTATATGTCTCGTTATCCAGTAAAGATTTTCTAGGCGGCAGCTGTGCACATGCAATATTGTGTTCTACCAGGTTTTCCGGTTCGCTGAAGAACTTCACGAATTCCCATGCACCTTCCTTGTTCTCTCCAACTTCCGGAACAATAATACCCCAGCCTGTTTCAGATGCGAATCCCATCTGTTCACCGTACTGCGGAACCGGTATATATTCAAAATCTTCACCATAAGTCAGCTGATATCCTTCCAGCCCATCTGAAATTGCCCAGGAACCAACAGAAGCCATATATCCAATTCCCTGATATACGTCATTATAGCAGTAATCCCCTGCCGTCAGATGCTCCAGATCGCATTCCCCGTCTTTTACCATGCTCAGGATCTCTTCCATTGCCTTAATACCTTCCGGCGTTGCAAAATTTACAGAGTTGTCTTCATTTAAGTACTGGCCGCCCTGCTGTAAAATCATGGCAAGATAATTACAGAATAAAGCATCTCCATCGATCATTTCAAAACCTTTTGTTTCAACGATCTCACCATTTGCAACTGATACCTGTTTGGATAAGCTTCTAAGCTCTTCCCAGGTTTGCGGGTAAGAAAGATTGTTCTCATCGAACAGCTTTTTATTTACAATCATTCCACCATATTCCAGATTATATTCCATCGGAACACCATAGTATTTTCCATCTTTCTGATAAATACCAAGTGTTGGCTCCATATAGTCGGATTCCAGCTCTGCTACCAGATCCGCCGGTACTTCTGCAAGAGCATCTGTCTTAATAAAATCTGGTGCCATACCGCCCCAGACTGCCAGAATATCGGCACCATCCTTTGCAGATGTCAAAGAAGTCTGGATCTTTTCTGAGTAAGCACTGAATGGATAATCCTGCACAACCACTTCATACTTGTCCTGAGACTGATTAAACTTCTCAGCCATTTTCTTGTAGGATACAACCCACGCCTCATTCTGGTGACACCAGAAATTCAATGTTATCTTCTCTTCTGATGAAGCAGACGAATTATCTGATGTCTCTTCCTTCTTGGTATCTTTGGAATCACTGCTGCCGCATCCGGCCAGGAATACAGCTGTCATGGCTAATGCCAGGAATACAGATACAATCCTTTTTTTCATAACTCTTTCTCCTTTTGTTTTTAAAATGAATTCCCATCTTCTTTCTTTATAAATTATAACACCATTAATAATTGTCAACAATCTTCAATGCCAAAATTATATATAGATTTTATACATAAGTATATTTGCAATTTCTA
>DNJM01000023.1:1049-1237 GCA_003489085.1 Lachnospiraceae bacterium | reverse complement strand
TCTATATATAAAATTAAACAGCAGAAAAGATTCCAACTCCCATCCCAAAATCAGACGGATCCTGCAATAGCCTTGCTTTTACAATTCTCTGGAGACTCGTTTTCTCCGGATAAGCCGATTTATCTTCTAATATCTCTCCAAATACTCTTTCTTCCGTCTGTCGGAAAGGATACACAGTCTGATATCTT